>CAMDMN010000007.1 GCA_945901965.1 Legionella genomosp. 1
CAATCCCTTCTTTCATCAGCCATTCTGCAAAATCTTGATGATCAGATGGCCCTTGCCCACAAATCCCTATATATTTACCTTGTTTTTTACATGCAACAATAGCCATATGCAAAAGTGCTTTAACCGCACCATCGCGCTCATCAAATTGAGCGGCAACTAAACCAGAATCCCTATCTAAGCCAAGTGTCAGTTGCGTCAAATCATTTGATCCAATTGAAAATCCATCAAAGTACTCTAAAAACTCATCAGCTAATAGTGCATTTGAAGGCAATTCACACATCATAATAATACGTAAGCCATTTTGACCACGTTCAAGGCCATGTTCTTTAAGTACATCGATAACTTGTTTTGCTTCCTTAACTGTCCTTACAAAGGGAATCATTACTTCAACATTAGTTAAACCCATCTCTTCACGTACCCGCTTTAAAGCTATACATTCCAAGGCAAAACATTCTGCAAAATTAGGCGAGACATAGCGTGAAGCTCCTCTAAAACCTAACATAGGGTTTTCTTCTTTAGGCTCATACAAATCGCCTCCAGCAAGATTTGCATACTCGTTAGATTTAAAATCAGAAAGTCTTACAATTACAGGTTTTGGATAGAAAGCCGCTGCAATTGTCGCAATACCTTCACGTAAACGCTCGATGTAAAATTCAACAGGAGATGCATATGCTTCGGTCTTTTCTTTAATAAATTGCTTTAATTTCTCATCTTTTAATTTATCATAATTTAATAATGCATTAGGATGGATCCCAATAGTATTGGAAATTAAAAATTCAAGGCGCGCAAGACCTACGCCTGCATTTGGAACAGACTGAAATGAAAATGCTCGCTCAGGATTACCTACATTAAGCATAACTTTAACCGGTAAATCAGGCATAGTTTCAACATCTAAGCGCTTTAGTTCAAATGGCAAAATACCTTCATAAACATATCCTGTATCACCATCAGCACAACTTACTGTTACTTCATCCCCATCATGGATAGTCTTAGTAGCATTACCACAACCAACTACAGCAGGGATCCCTAATTCACGTGCAATAATTGCAGCATGGCATGTTCTTCCTCCACGATTAGTAACGATGGCTGATGCTTTTTTCATCACCGGTTCCCAATCAGGATCAGTCATATCAGAAACTAAAACATCACCGGCTTTTACCCGATGCATTTCACTAATATCATTAATTACTCTGACAACACCTTGACCAATACGCTGGCCAATAGATCGCCCTTCACAAAGAATCTGACTTCGTTTTTTAAGCTCATATCGTTCTAAAATTTGCTTACTAGCGCGGCTTATTACGGTTTCAGGGCGTGCCTGTAAAATGTACAGCTTGCCATCAACTCCATCCTTAGCCCACTCAATATCCATTGGCTTGCCATAATGCTTTTCAATAATTAAAGCTTGCTTGGCTAATTCTGATGCTTCAATATTCGTCAATGAAAATTGACGCTGATCTTTAAGATCAACATCAACAGTTTTAACTCTACGTGCCTTATTTGCATCATCACAATAGATCATTTTAAGCGCTTTAGTACCTAAATTTCTTCGCACCACTGCTAAATGACCAGAATTAAGACTTGGTTTATGTATATAAAATTCATCAGGATTAACAGCGCCCTGCACTACCATCTCGCCTAAACCATAGGATGAATTAATAAGTACAACATCATTAAAGCCTGACTCAGTATCAATTGTAAACATAACGCCACTAACAGCAAGATCAGATCTAATCATTTGCTGAATACCTGCCGATAAGGCTACATCGTGATGCTTAAAATTATGATGCACGCGATAAGCTATGGCTCTATCGTTATATAAAGAAGCAAAAACAAGTTTAATTGCATCTAAAATATTATTTATCCCTTTAACATTCAAATAAGTTTCTTGTTGGCCGGCAAATGATGCATCAGGTAAATCTTCAGCGGTTGCTGATGATCTTACTGCGACTGTAAAATTATCATGCCCAATAGATTTAGAAAGATTAAGATAAGCACTACGAATGGCATCCTCAAATTCTCTTGTAAATGGAGTGGCAATAATTAATTCGCGAATTTTTTTACCAACTAGAGCTAATTTCGTCACATCCTCAATATCTAGCTCATCTAATAATTCATAAATTTTCTTATCTAATCCCGCTTGTGCTAAAAACTCACGAAAAGAGTCAGCCGTTGTTGCAAATCCATTAGGAACTAAAACATGAGATTTAGAAAGATTAGAAATCATTTCACCTAATGAAGCATTCTTGCCACCAACTTTTTCAAGATCTGCCAATCTTAACTGCAAAAAATTAATTGTATGTTCACTAACTGCCATATTAACTCCAGCTCCATAAATTTAACTCATTCTACTCAAATAATACTGTTTATTCTATATTTGATTCACATCTCTCTCAGTATCTAATATCATATGTACTTTACAAACTTTATGAATAAAATATGACATTATCAACTTTAACCGCCATCTCACCTGTTGATGGGCGTTATGACAAGAAAACTTCGCCGTTAAGACCTTATTTTAGTGAATTTGCACTAATTTATTATCGGCTGTTAGTTGAAATTAGATGGCTTGAATCATTAGCTGAAAATGAATCGATTCCTGAAGTAGCAAAAATGACTCAAGAAAATGAAGATTTTCTGAATAATATTCTTAAAAATTTTAATGAAGAAGAAGCCTTAAAAATTAAAGAATATGAAAAAATTACCAATCATGATGTTAAAGCGATTGAATATTATTTAAAAGAAAAATTAGATAATTCAACACTTAAAAATATTACAAGCTTTATTCATTTTGCCTGCACCTCTGAAGATATTAATAATTTAGCTTATGCGTTAATGCTCAAAGAAGCTATAGCACAAGTAGTGCAACCCACTCTTGCTGAGCTAATTGGCGGGATAACCTTACTTGGCAAACAGCATGGTGACATATCTATGCTTGCCCGCACTCATGGGCAACCAGCCACACCTACAACTATTGGTAAAGAATTAATTAACTTTTCTGCAAGACTTAAAAGACCAATGCAACAGCTCGCAGAAGTGCTTATTTCTGCTAAATGTAATGGTGCCGTAGGGAATTATAATGCTCACGTTATCGCATACCCAGAAGTAGATTGGCGAAAGCATAGCACTCAATTTGTTACAAATTTAGGCCTATCTTTTAGTGCTTACACCACCCAAATTGAACCACACGATGGGATAGCTGAAGTTTCGCATCTAATGATCCGAATCAATAATATCTTGCTTGATTATACAAAAGATATTTGGACTTATATTTCACTTGGTTATTTTAAGCAAAAAACTATTGCAAATGAAGTTGGCTCATCTACCATGCCACATAAAGTAAATCCTATTGATTTTGAAAATGCTGAAGGCAATCTAGGGCTTGCTAATACTTTGTTTGAACATTTTGCCGATAAACTTACGCAATCACGGATGCAAAGAGATCTATCTGATTCAACGGTTCTTCGTAATATAGGTGTAGCCTTCGCTTATGCACAAATTGCTCACCAATCAATCATTAAAGGTAATGAGAAATTACAAATAAATAAAGACGCATTAAAAAATGATCTTGATGATAACTGGGAAGTTTTAGCAGAAGCCATACAAACAGTTATGCGCCGTTATAATATTCCTAATGCTTATGAACAAATGAAAGACTTAACCCGTGGCTTAACAATTGATAGCTCAAAATTAAATCAATTTATTAATTTACTAGATATTCCTGATGAAGCAAAAAAGAGATTACTAAATCTTACACCACAAAACTACACAGGACTTGCAACACAATTAGTGAAATCTTTTTCATGAGTAAATCTATATCTCAACAAGGGCAAACAAAAGAATTTGATGTTTTAGTGATTGGCTCAGGCCTTGCAGGTCTTCACTATTGTTTGCAACTATTAGATATTAACCCTCATATAAAAATAGCACTTATAAGCAAAACCGATGCTTTTGAATGCAATAGCCGTTATGCACAAGGTGGAATTGCGGCGGTTTCTTCAAAAGAAGACTCGGCAGAATCTCACATCGATGACACCTTAAAAGCAGGTGATGGTTTATGTTATAAATCATCAGTCGAAATTATAGTAAGACAAGGATATGATGCAATAAAACAATTGCAAAACTATCCGATAAACTTCGATAAATCACAAAATGGCGATTATATTTTAGCTCAAGAAGGTGGACATTCACATCGCCGAATTTTTAATTGTGGTGATAAAACGGGGTTAACCACAATTGATACGATGATATCTATTGCAAGAATCAAAGAACAAATCATTTTTTTCGAACATCATATAGCTGTTAATTTAATCACACATTACCACCCACATCGCACTGACAACCAAGGCGAAGTTTTTGGTGCATATATTTTAGATTGTAATGAAAATCGTATTCATACATTTTTAGCAAAATGCGTAATACTTGCCACTGGTGGTGCCGGCAAAACTTATCGTTATACTACAAACCCTATGGTTGCAACAGGTGATGGTGTTGCAATGGCTTATAGAGCTGGAGCTAGAGTTGGCAACATGGAATTTTATCAATTTCATCCAACACTACTTCATCATCACGTATTAAATAATTTTCTTATATCTGAAGCGGTAAGAGGTGAAGGCGGTAAACTAAAAAATGCTGATACTGAAAAAGAATTCATGCATTTATATGCTCCAGAACAATTAGAGTTGGCTACTCGAGATATAGTATCACGGGCGATTTTCAATGAAATTGAACAAAGCACTAATGGCTTTGTATATTTAGATATAACCCACCAATCAAAGGCTTTCTTAAAAAAACGTTTTCCTCAAATTTATAATACCCTACTCCAAATAGGTATTGATATTAGCCAAGATATGATTCCTGTAATACCTGCAGCCCATTATCAATGTGGTGGAGTACTAACCGATATTGATGGCAGAACTGATCTAAAACGCTTATATGCAATAGGTGAAGTTGCATTTACGGGCTTACATGGTGCCAACCGCTTAGCTTCTAACTCACTTTTAGAGGCGGTAGTAATGGCATCAAATGCAGCGCACTCTACCTTAAAAGACATTTCTACGCCATTAAACCCGCCTGATAGCATTGCAAATTGGAGTTCACCAACTAACATTAACGAACGCCGCGCTAGCCAAATTAATGCTCATTGGCGAAGCCTTCGCGGTGAGATGATGTCTGATGCTGGAATTATAAGAACTGAAGCAGGCCTTAATGATATATTACAACTTATAATCAAACGTAAAAAAATTATTGAAGAGTACTACTGGAATCATTGTATAACTCGCGACTTTATTGAGCTTAGAAATATAATTCTTAATGCTGAATTAATAGTAGTATCTGCTCTTTCTAGAAGAGAATCTCGCGGCGTACATTTTCGTGAAGATTTTCCAGAGAAAAATGCTAGGGCACAAGAAAGTATTTCTCGATTAAACTCACCACAAAATCCATTCGTTTAAGGAGTAACTACCTTGTTCAGCGATAATAATATTTATCAACCAGAAAAAACTCTCATGAAAATAACCAATGACATGAGTATTTGCCAAGCTGACTATCCTCTTGACTGGTACCAAGAAGATTTTATTCCCTATGCTGAAGAATATCTTGCCTTAAAAGATAGAAAATTAACTACAATTTTAACTTGGATGGCACCATATCTTAAAAAAGCACAAGATCATTTTGGCGAAAAATTATTATTGCTTGCTCATTATTATATGGGTGGTGATATTGTCCGTTTAGTTGAGCAATTTGGTGGAAAAATTGGTGATTCTTATCAACTTGCTTTAATGGCTGCAAATCATCCAGAAAAATCTGTCATTATCGAATCAGCTGTACATTTCATGGCAGAATCAATATCTATTTTAGCCAATAAAGATCAACACGTTTATATAACGAATCCAAAATCAGGCTGTACCATGGAAATGCTTGCTAAGGATTTTATGGTTGAACCTGCATTTTTAGATTTAAATGACCGTTATGGAGCTGAAAATATTTTACCTGTTTGTTATATGAATACTTCAGGACGTGTTAAAGCAATGACAGGGGCACAAGGCGGGGCAGTTTGCACAAGCTCCAATGTTAAGAAGATTTTTCAATGGGCGCAGAAACAGAATAAGAAAATCCTTTTTATCCCAGATCAACATATGGGTGAAAATGTCGCTTATTGGCTATCAATTAAAAATATTGCGTACTGGCCAGGTGGCACTGAAGGAGCGCAATATTCCCTTAACAATCAAAATGAAGCTACTCTTAAAAAATTTGATGAAGCTGAATTAATTCTTTTTGCAAGTCATTGCGCTGTACATACCTATTATCAACCGTATATGTGTGAATATTGGCATAAACATGGATATACAACTATTGTACATCCTGAATGTAGGAATGATGTCGTTCGCGTTGCCCATCACTCAGGTTCTACTGCTTTTATTTGGGATTATGTAGTTAACGATCGTGCTGGAACTAAAAAATATGCGATTGGTACTGAAAATCATATGGTAGCAAATTTAAAAGAGCATTGTAAAAATTTAAATATTACTGTAGTTAATCTTGCAGAAGCACCAGTTACTAATAATCAAAAAGGCGTAGGCTGTGGTTGCGCCACAATGTCGCGCAACGACCCGCCACATCTTGTCGGCTTAGTCGATTTATTACGCCAAGGAAAAGCTTGCGCATATAATGAGGTTAAAGCTGGTGACGTTGTTAATGAATTTACCGGTTTACGTAATCGTTTAGAATTAAATGATCAAGAGTGGATAATAAAAAATGCAAAAAAAGCATTAGAAATGATGATCAATATTACTGAAGATAAAATATAGATTCTATTTAAACCTAATGTAGCCTTGATGCAGCCGCAGGCGTAATCAAGGTTTTTTAAACATTGTTCCTTCTATGACATTGAAAACCTTGATTACGCCTGCGGCTGCATCAAGGCTACACTAACTAATTCAGCTTGGCCTTAGCTCGAAAGATATTTATGTCCTTATAGTATATAATATAATCAATACGTCATATATGGATGATACTAAAATGCCAAAAGCAGAAACTCATACATCCGATAAATTAACCGCCACCTCTGCCGAAAAACCAGGTATATTAAAAGCCATACGTGAATATGCAGATTTAAACGTATATCCAAAACCACTAGAAGTTGATAAAGGACATAAACATATTACCTTAGGTGACTTACATGGCAACGCCATGAAGCTCATTTATACGTTAATAGAAGAAGGTGTTTTAGAGCTTGACCAACAAAATTATAAAATTTTGAATTACTTCTACAACTCAGATCCTGAAGATCTTACAAGAGAAGATCTTGATCGTTTTAAATCTATCCTAGATTCAGCCAAAATTAACAAAGATAAATCTATAACGTTAATTGGTGATGAACTGGCTGATCGTGGAAACAATGATTGGTTTATGTTGCTAATTATTAAAAGATTACACGTAGCAGAAGTTGATTTAGATATCCTAATTTCAAATCATGGGGTTGATTTTTTTGAGGAAATTGAAGGGATGCAACCTTCTCTCAAACGTGATTTCTCACGTTCCTATCAAAATATGGTGTTATTAATGGAATTAGGTTTAATTAGCGAGGAAGAAGTAGAAGATATTGTCAATGAGCATTATATTCCAATAATTAAAGCCATCAATTATTCCATATCCGATATAGGAGATCTCACTATATATTCGCACGCACCAATCGGTCTTGAAACAGTAGAAGCACTAGCTCTGAAATTAGGTATAGACTATGATGATAAAAATCAAGCCTCTTTAATGCGAACAATTGATTATATCAATCGAGAAATAAACAAATTATTTATAACTAATAAACTGGCATCATTTTTCAAAGATGAAGAAACAAATGCTATTAGTGATGCCGCATTTAAAGAAAATTCCCCAATTTCTCTTAAATATCCATTATTCCGCCTAATTTGGAATCGAGGATTAGGTAGTGAATTACGAATGAAATCTAAAAATGGCTTATTTGAAATTAACGATGTACATGGCCATGTTGGAATGATGCCTATTACTACAGAAGATGGGATACCTAGTTCCAAACATCAGAACCTTGACAATAATTTCGGTAAAAGCCCAGAGACTAGACATGCCAAAGTTGGAACTATAGTTGAACATTTCACCAGACGATCTCCAGATAATCCCGTAGATACCCTAAAATATCTACTACGTCAGACTTTGGCCGAAATTCAAGCCTTAAAGACTGATGGCAGCATAGATGAGTTTATAGCGGCGCAAAAATTAGATATCAACAATATAGACGACAAAGCAGAATTACTAAAGATTAAGACAAAGCTTGAGTGTATGCTTGATGCTCCAAAGAAAAGCGTAGAACAACGTCCTTCCAATATATTTTTTGCAGATAAACTTATAGCGCAAATATCCGAACTAGAAAAGGACGCATATGATTTGTTGTATCCACTTCATATGTTGGAGGATCTTGAAATAGATAAATTTGTCGAAGAACAATCTTCATCTATTGAGACTGCAATGCTTAAAGTCAGCCCAACATCTGATCCCTCATGTTTGAATGAGATCGTTATCGAAATAACTTGTATTATTGAAATCATTACAGAAAAAAAAGCATCAATGGATGTGTCCAAGCCCTACCCTGGATAAAATACACAATCATTAAGCTCGTAAGTACACTCAAACCCGCCGAGACTTTTGCGCCAATTATAATCTGTATTTAGAGGAGATCTTACATTTACTTGCCACCAAATTGAGTAATACCCATGAGAGTTATCATAAGTACATAATATACCGCGACCTAAACCTGCCATTAAAATATTCGCTCGAACAAAGTGAGCATTAGGATCACCTTGTGGACTATTTTCAGAAAATGGATTTTGTTCCCAAGGTTTTGGTATTTCTCCCCACCTAAGCGAGCTATTATTAGGATCGGGGCATACAGCTGCTTCAACTAATGGTGTTGATAAAAACAAAGATAGAAATAAAAAATTTAATATAAATTTATTCATGAATTACTATATAAATAGTTAGGTATAGCTAATTATAACATACAACTGCCATACCCTTTTTATCTAAAACAAAGATTAATTTTAGATTACCCATTGTAACGCAAAGGTTCTTTGCTATAATGAGCGCCTGTGCCGGGGTGGCGGAACTGGTAGACGCGCCGGATTCAAAATCCGGTGGTGGTGACACCGTGTCGGTTCGATTCCGACCCTCGGTACCATTGAGTACTTTTGTAATAGTTCTCAATGGTTCTAATTAGTACGTAACGCATTGATTATTATTGAAATAACACTGACTTCTTCTTCTCAAATCCTTCTCAACTATTCGTTAATTTTCGTATTTAACCGCAAGTACTTTGGGTAAGATCTTGGGTAAGCTTTTTGTTTACTCCATATTCAAAGTAGCTGCTTAGTTGAGGTAACTGCAATGCTTTCAGATGCAAAGATTAAATCTTTATCTGTGTGTGGCAGGATGGACGTGCGGTTTGGATTCAGCCTGAAAACATTCAAATTCAGACCAAATAGTATTTAAAAAGCGATAAAATCATCTCGAGATGGCTTTTGAATCAGGCTCTGAAAACCCTTGATTACGCAGCTCTCCATCAAGGATACACTTACTAAATACCAGATCCTTTCTAAGAATAATTAAAAATGGTACGAATCCTAAAGCAAGGATTGCTGAAATTTGATATAAACCAACCCAACCTAACCATGCTTGCAATGATGCGGCTAGTGGACCTGAGATTATTCTAGGTATGGTGGCGATGGCTACAAAAATTGAAAATTGTGTGGCAGTATAACGCTTATCAACTAGTCTCATAAATAATGCAACTAAAGCTGTAGATCCCATACCTGCTGCAAAATTATCAAAAACTACTGCAGTTGCGAATAAGCTTAAATTTTTCCCAACAATTGCAAGAATGATAAAAAGTACGTTAGTTAATGCCTGCAAGATTCCAAAAGCTAGTAAGGCTTTAAATAATGACCAGCGAATCAATATTATACCTGCAGCTAAACCACCTAATAAAATCGAGGTGATTCCCATCATTTTATTAACATATGCTATTGTATCTAATGAAAACCCTAAGCCTTGAATTAAAAATGGCATAACAATTCCACTAGTTGTTGTGGTAAATGCTTCACCCAGTTTATAAAAAAATATAAAAAATAATAATGAAATTATCCCTTTTCTTGCCAAAATCTCTTTAACTGGAGCGATAAAAGACTCTCTAATTGTAGATGGATGTGTAACTGGTAATGAAGGCTCAGGGCTAAAAAATGTAGCTATCATGCCAAACACCATTAAAAAGCCCATCAATCGATATGATAAAGCCCAACCATAATGCTCAGCTATTATTAAAGAAACACCACCTGCTACTAATAAAGCTAGACGATAACCAAACACTGCTATTGAGGCACCAAGAGCATGTTCAGCTTGAGGAAGGTACTCAGTACGATGTGCATCAATAGCAACATCTTGCGTTGCAGAAAAACAAGCTAGAATAAAGGCTACGCTCGCCATAAGATAAGGCGATGTTGTTGGTGAAAACCACGCTAAAACATTAAATCCTACTAAGAGTAATGACTGCATAGTAAGGATCCAACTTCGTCTTTTCCCGATTGAAAAAATTGAATATCTATCTAATATTGGTACCCATAAGATACGATAAACATATGGAAGACCTAAGAGACTTAAAAATCCAGTAGCCATAACAGACATGCCAGAACTTGCAAACCATGCCTGGAGAGTGCTACTAATTAATGCGAGCGGAAGGCCTGAGGAAAAACCTAAGGTAAAAACAATAAGTAAACGTTTATTCATAGATAGAAAACTCATTATTACACTGGTAAAATTATTATATAACATGCGTAGCCTTGATGTAGCGCAGCGTAATCAAGGTTTTCAGTGCTACAAATCTAAAAACCCTTGATTACGCTGCGCTACATCAAGGCTACATTCGCTAATATTCAGTCTTTGCGAGAAGCATCTAGTGGCCTTAAACGACGCTGGATTGCTTCTCTAACGCTCGCACAGACGAAAGTTAGCTTAACGTTGTGCCATTAGGCCAAGTCCTAACCTACAGCTTTTCAACCTACATAAGAGTTGCGCTCTTATTATACACAATCATTAGTATAAAACCTAATTCACAAGATCAACTTATACTTTCACAGCAAAAAATTCGTCATAAACGAAGAAATTAGACTTAAATAAGGGATAAATTTAAGAATTTACCCCTAAAAATTAAAGCTATTATTTCTTTGCAGAAATCAAATGAATATTAAAAATTAATGCTTCATTTGGTCCAATTGGTCCGCCAACAGAACGTTGACCATAAGCTAAATTAGCTGGAACATAGATTTCCCAAGTAGATCCAACTGGCATTAATTGCAGAGCTTCAGTCCAACCAGGAATTACTTGTGATAGCTTAAATGTAGCAGGCTTGCCTGTTTTTTCAGTGCTATCAAAAACTTCACCAGATATTAATGTACCTTTATATTCAACAGTAACATTGTCATCTTTGCCTGGCTTAGCCCCAGTTCCATTTTTAATTATTTTATACTGTAAACCATCAGCAAGAGTTACAACCCCTTCTTTAGCTTTATTTTTAGCAAGGAATGCTTCACCTTTAACTTTGTTTTCTTCGGCTTTCTTATTAAATTCTGCTGTACGTTTTTCCATTAGATC
The DNA here is from genome assembly GCA_945901965.1 of Legionella genomosp. 1. Classification (GTDB taxonomy): domain Bacteria; phylum Pseudomonadota; class Gammaproteobacteria; order Legionellales; family Legionellaceae; genus CAMDMN01. The sequence continues at coordinate 11,674 of CAMDMN010000007.1, forward strand.
CTTTTGGAACTTATTCAACACATCTTTCATTTGTTCATCAGTTAATTTCAAAGCAGAACCGCTCATACCATCTTTTATCCCTTCTGCTAAAACAGTTGGATTAACTTCAATCCCTTGGCTTTTAAAATTCTTGCCTAAATCAGAACCAATACTATATGACAGTTTGTCTAAATCAGTATTAAGCGCATCAGCTGCATTAATTGCTGTTGACATTACAAGGCCCAAAGCCACAGCAACCAGTTTAATCTTCATAAAAATCCCCTTTTATTTTTCTTTATAAAAAAATCCTAACATATTTTACCTAAATAAAAATAAATCATCTTAATAACGCTAAAACATTTTAGCCTAAATTCATAAAAAAATGCCAGGTAATTTTATATATAAAAATACAGTGCGTTAATTAATGCTTACTGATAAAATCATGCTTTTCATGAAGTTAAATACTTATGAACTATTTAAGTCGATTAAGATTATCGATTAACCAAACTTTAAACTTTCGTAACTCAATTAAATTTATTACAAATTTAAATTTTTTGACATTAATCTTAATTATTTCTGTTATTTTACGTCTATTCAGTATATCTAATGCTAATCTAATTGCTGAAGAAGCTTATTATTGGAATTATTCAGAACATCTTGATTTTAGTTATCTTGACCACCCTCCCATGGTTGCCTTACTAATAAAATTAACCACATCAATATTAGGGACGAATGAATTAGGGGTGAGGCTATCTACATTACTTTGTTGGGGACTAAGTGGCTTTTTTAGTTTTAAACTTTCTAATTTAATTGCTAAAGGTTCAGGATTATACGCATTATTTCTACTAGCTGTTTTACCTTTTTTCTTTATCCATTCTCTAATTATTACACCTGATGCGCCTTTGATGGCTTGTTGGTCAGCAGCTTTATATTTCTTGTACCGCGCATTGATTTTAAATGAAGCCCGACATTGGTATAAAGCAGGTATTTGGCTTGGGCTTGGGATGTTATCTAAATATACAATTATTCTATTGGGGCCTGCCACATTAATTTTTCTCGCTATAAACCGACAATCTCGCCAATGGTTTTTGCGGAAAGAACCTTATCTTTGTGCCTTAATTACTATATTAATGTTTACTCCTGTCATCTATTGGAATTATAAACATAATTGGGTCTCATTTATATTTCAATCTGTTAGAAGAATTGAAGATGTTTATATTTTTTCTTTACATAAATTTATTGGATTATTAATTCTTTTCTTATTACCCACTGGGGTATTTGCATTTATTGAATTTTTCAAAAAAAATAACCACAATAAATATAACATTGATAAAATCAGCATTAAATTTATGCGGGTTTTTACTTTATTTCCTCTGGCTGTTTTCGCAACTTTTAGCCTAACTCACGAATTAAAATTTAACTGGATAGGCCCTAGTCTTTTAGCAATTATTCCTTGGATTGCTATAATGATTAAAGATACTAAAAATTCATCTTCTTTCAATATTCGCAATATTTCTCTTAGTGGTTCAACATTGGTTTTATTTTTCTATGCAATTATTTTATTGACTATTAATTTTGGGACACCAAAAATTTTCTATAATAATTTCTTTAGCAAATATATTTCTTGGTCAGATTTTACTAAAGATATAGAAATTATCGCTACTAACATTTCAAAAGATAATAATGTCATACCTTATATTGTGCCGTTAGATACGTATTATATAAACAGTGAGCTTAGGTTTTATCAAACAAAATTCTTAAAAAATGGTGAGTCAGATATAACCTACCCAGTTGTTGGTCGACATATCTTTGGACATGAAAGTTTAATGTATCGCTATTGGGAAACTAATAACTCTTTCAGTGGCAAGACGTTAATTCTTCTTTCTAATAACATTAATGATTTTAATAATCCAAATATCAAAGAAAAAACTTCTGCATTGTCAAAACCGTACACTATATGGGCGAAAAGCCCGTATCAGGGAGCGAAAATAACACCTTATTATTATCAAATAGTTCGAATGCAATAATAGAGCAGGCAAACGCATCTAAATTTTTAACATTATTTATGTTTTAAAACCCGTCTTTGCGAGCATAAGCGAAGCAATCCAGTGACCTTAAGGTTCACATAAAGGTCACTGGATTGCTTCACGTTGTTCTCAAAGACGACATGCAGATGATATATGGTTCATAAGATGCGTTTACCCTGAATAATAGAGTTCCTGCATAACCTAAAATTACTACCTCCTAAACGAAGATCCATTGTCGTAGGCATCACCATCCGGTTCATAATCTGGTTTTTCTACCACAGGAGTTATAATTGATTCTCTCAACAATGAACGCTCCTCATAGGGACGTTCTTCACTACAGCAATTAATACGTTCGGGTAAGTCATAATGTGCAAATTCAGGATTATCCATAAGAGAGTTATTCTTCGCCATAGTTAAATATTTTTCTGCCTCCGCATATTTTCCTTTGTCAGCAAAATACATTCCTTGGTGAAGTAAACTTGGAATAAATCCACTATCGGCAAGGCTATTAAGAGTTTCAATAGCTTCAGCAACATTTTTATCTTCAGCAACTCCATTTCCTTTTGCTAATTGTTTTGCTGCACGTTCATACATTGCTAAAACGCAATGCTGTTCTGCAGCTTCTTCCAAATCACCACCAAGATTAAAAACATGCCTCAGATACGTCTGCTCCCCACTATTTTTATCTTTTATACGTGAATCATTAAGAAATTCTCTTATATGAAGAAGTGTCGCTTTTGCAGCAACTGGATCACTTCTTTCAGCATCCATATCTTTAGTTAGAATACATAAATTCTTAAATAAAGTATTGGGCACCTTAATATCTTGCATAATACGTTCCATGTGCTTTTTCACTTTTAAAGCATCCATATTTATCTCCTTTTAGACTTAATTTAATAGTCTTAATTTAAGATTAGTACATAATTTTTTTTTATCAAGAATATTTTCGCAATCATGTCGCAATCAACCCATTAAAAACACTTGCAACATATCCAAAGAAGTCAAAAAATTACGATTTTTTTCGCCATATTAATCGAGAATAGATTAGATAATTTAATAAAGAGCCAAAAAACATTCCTGATACGATAATTAAATTCTCTGTTAAAGCTCCAGATCCAAAATATTTAATACCTAAATCTAACCAATAGGTTTGTAAACCTATCATGAATACTGAATAACCAATAAAAAGTATTAATGACTTTATCTTATTTAGACGACTAGTAATTATCTTATTTTTAAAAGTAAAACGACTATTTAATAAATAGTTATTAATAATTGCCGCGGTTACTGAGACTTGCTGCGCATATATAGGTGATAAATATTGGCGTAATAGATTATAAAGAAAAAGCTGTACGACAAGGCCTGATAAACCAACCAAACACATCTTAAAATAACCTTGAAACTCACGTAACCGTAATATAAATAAAACTCTAAGCGAATCATAAATGCTATTGGTAGGTAATTTACTAACTCCATTTTGTCTATCAATAAATTCAATTGGGTATTCATAAATTTTTGCTTTAGCTTTATGTAATAGCCATAAAAGATGGATTTTATATGCATATTGATTTGACAAGAAATTTTTCGGTAATGATTGCTTTAAGAAACTAGATTTCGTGACCCTAAAGCCACTAGTAAAATCTTTATACTTTCGCGTTAGCATAAAACGAGCAATATAATTACCAATTACAGAGAGTAATTTTCTGTCAAAACTCCATTCTTTAGGAATTGAACCACCTGGTACATAGCGACTACCAATAACAACGTCATTATTTTTAGTTTGCAAAAGCATAGGCTCTATATATTTAGGTTGATGTGAAAGATCTGCATCAAATTCAAATATTAAATCCGCTTTCATCTCATTTAAAGCATAACGCATAGCCTGCATATAGGCAGAACCCAAACCTGTTTTAGTTTTTTCAGTTTGTAAATGAATATGGGGATTATTAACCTTAATATTTCTAACAAGTTCTTGGGTATTATCAGTTGATGAGCTATCAAATATTAATACGTGAATATCAAAATTGGCAATAGAACTCATCACCTTTTGCAGTTCGCTTAAGGTTTTTTCAATTGTCAAAGATTCATTATAGGTAGGGATAATGATAACTACTTTCTTAAGACTGCTAACCAAGAATGCTCCAATTTTATTTTATAACTCGTTAAATTTAGCCGTATTGTACAGGACTTTGATAATTTTTAAAAACATCAAAGTAATTCACTTTAACATAAAATTTATTGACGTCTAATTCATTTTTGCTACTATAATCAATTGAGTTATATAAGTACTCACCATATGGCATCACAATCTAACACACTTACAGTTACCGAACTAAACCGTCAAATACGTTCATGGCTTGAACATGAGGTTGGCTTAGTATCTGTTAAAGGTGAAATATCAAACTTAAGCAAACCGCAATCAGGCCATTTCTATTTCACTTTAAAAGATGAAACTGCACAATTACGTTGTGTATATTTTCGTAACCGTCATAAAAAAGATGATCACGAGAAACTGCAAAATGGGCAACAAGTTTTAATTAATGGGACTTTAAGTTTGTACGAAGCTCGTGGAGATTATCAACTTATTGTTGAAAATCTAGAAGAAGCAGGCCTTGGCAATCTTCACCAACAATTTGAACAACTAAAAATTAAATTAAGTGCGTTAGGTCTTTTTGAGCAAGCACGAAAAAAACCTATTATTAAATTCCCTCACACAATTGGAGTAATAACTTCATCCACAGGAGCTGCTTTACGTGATATTTTAAGCACTCTTGCTCGCCGATTTCCAATTGCCAAGGTAATTGTTTATGCCTCCGAAGTACAAGGTAAGCAATCAGCACCGCAATTAATTAATGCCATATCTAAAGCAAATACTAATAAAATGGCTGATGTTTTAATTTTAGCGCGTGGCGGCGGTAGTATTGAAGATTTATGGGCGTTTAATGATGAAAATTTAGCTTATGCTATCTCAAAATCTGAAATTCCTATAGTTACAGGTGTCGGTCACGAAACAGATTTTACCATTGCTGATTTTGTAGCAGATTTACGTGCAGAAACGCCAACTGCAGCTGCAGTTGCTGCAACTCCCAATATTATTGATTTAATTGCTCTATTAAAAAACTACGAATTAAACCTAATTTCTTGCACAAGGCGCGTTTTAGAAGCCAAAAAATTAAGTCTAAAACATGAAATACATAAAATAACTTCGCCAAAAAGAGTTATTAACTCTTATTCGCAATCACTTGATTATTTAATTAAAGATCTTTTTCGCGCAACGCTTCAATTATTATCCCAAAAAAGACAACTAATTCAAACACAAAATAGAAGATTAGAAGCTAAAAACCCTGTGATTCTATTGCAACAAAATATAAGCTCCGTAAAGTCACTTGAAGAACGACTTATCATAAACCTCAAGTCTAAAATTAATGATTTAAAACAACAATTCTCAGAAAATATCGCCACATTAAATGCTCTTAGCCCCTTAGCTACATTAGAAAGAGGTTATGCTATTGCCACTTTTAAATCTAAAGCCTTATTAAATACTGAAAGCATAAAAATAGGCGATGAAATTAAGATTATGCTCGCAAATGGTAATTTATTATCAAAAGTTATAGAAAAAGATTAATAAATCTTTGACCTAATAATAACTCCCCAGTTTGATTAACCCAGATCAAAAGACTATAATTTAAACACCAAGTCCTTTTTTTGGCGGATTTATTAATGCGACAACGAATAGAAAAAATATTAAGCAATGAACGGTATGATCAATATACTGTATCAGATGCGGCGAGATTTGAGCATTGTATACCAGAGTCAAGTAAAGAAGAGGTCCTAGCTCGCACACGAAAGATAACTGGAACACCACCTTTGACGCCAGTTCCGACATCAAAACCAAGTGTTTCATCCTTTATCCGTGCTAAAAAATTAATAGATAATAAGCTAGATACTGATGGTTTAAAGGTTGCAGAATGTAATAATTTCGCAATCCATGCAATCGCTGCTTTAGCTGCCGATAAAAATATCCGCGAAAACTATAATATTGTGAAAGTAGCAAGTATGTTCGAATCTAGTCAAAATATTTTTTATCACAACCATTTAATACTCATTCTCAAAGACCAAGAGTTAACTTTATCAGAACAAATAACACATAGTAAAATAACATTTCCGAGAATGTGGGGTGACAAACTACCAGATGATGCACCTGAAAATGCAAAAATATCTGTTTTGCCTGTTGGATCACTAATTGTAGACCCATGGGCTCGCGGGTTAGGTTTCCCTGCAAATCGATGTCTTGGCGTCCCTCTAGAAGAATACTGTTATAAAAATGCAATATATCCTTTTGAAATCCATTATCAGTCAGTGCTTGATGAAACTTTTAATGAGGTTGTTATAGAAAAGTTTGGGGATGATATTAACGAACCTTCTAGCATAGGGGCAGAATCAAAAGTTGATGCACCAAGTTCTGTATTTGTAACTACCCCCACATTACCTGAGGTAAGTGATAATCTAACAAATATATCTGCTATCGATAAAAAAATAACTGAGCTTCTTGAAAATATAAAATATTTGAAAGAAGAGGCAAGGCAATATTTGGCAGATCTTAACAGTAGTAAAGGTATTTATTCAACCGATCCTAATATGATCATGATTGGTTTTGCAACCTCAATAATGCATTGTAATTCTGAAATAAGTGCTTACCAGATAAAAGCCCAAGCAATTTATGATTCAGCTAAAGATTGGAGTTTACTAGCACATTATTTAGATGGACCCGTAACACAAAAATATAATGAGCTTAAAGCCAAAATTAGTCTAGGTGAATCTTTAGTACAATCATTTAATTCAATAGAAATTTCTGCATCTAAATCAATCGCTGCATTAGAAGTTACAAAAGCAAGACTTAAATTAAAAGATTTTATTATAGAAATAAAAGATTTAATTTCACAAGTTTCACTAGGAATAGAAAACCACAGTAATAATGAATTAATAGAAAAAATCAATTATCTGGTAGTTAATAAATCGGATGCAGACGAATTGTTTGCTGAAATTTTAAATGAAGCGCAAAGAAATGCTGAAATTGTCAATGATGGCCAAAGCATGTGGATTATTGGTTGGGATGGACCTGTAAAAAAAGAGTTTGATGCTTTACAAGAAGACATAAAATTACTTAAAGAATTATATGGAAAAACACCATTACTGCTGAGAAGTTTAACGCAGAAAACACTTAGAGCTACACTACTAGAAACCAGAACGGACGAAGAAGATAATTATCACACCCCGCCCCGAATTTAGAAACTCTGCTTTAAAATGGCAGGCACCTGGATAAAAATTGATGAGTCCTGCACTAAAATATTACAGGACTGTATTAATGATGCTAATATGATAATATTGAAAAATTAACTTTAATTTATTATCAATAATGACACTACTAATTTTTTTTTTAAGTTTATTAATAAATATCCAATCTAACGCTGCACCAAGTTTTATCAAAGACGTTCCTTTATCTAATACTAAATTATATGAAATTAATGGCCACGCTCTATGCAATACAGCCAAGGAAACTTTAGCCTATTTAAATAAAGGTTATAACTATGATCCTAGTGTAATTCATGATGGCAATCTATTTAATATTCCCCTTAAACGAGTTAAAGAGACTTTAGTATTTATTTGCCAAAATAAAAATAAATTATCACAACCTAAATTTATTAACGACCACTTTGATTTTATTCGTTGGTATCCTGATATTAGTCAAACTAAATCGCATAGATCTAATAAATCATTAGTTGCCAAATTACCTAACGATAAAATATTAATGACTAAGTACTATGTCCATTTAGCACAAGCATCATCAAAAAAAACCAGTTCTTATCCATTTGCCATCTACGCACTTCCTAAAGATGAAGAATCACTTTCTATTGAAGAAGCTAATACAAAATCAAATTTAATCCGTTTTAAATATGGTAAACAAGCGATTTTAAAAGGAGCATTAGATAACAAAAATGTACCGGTTCTTGCTTATTTAAATCGAGAGGATTTGGAAGCAGCCCTTATGCAAGGAACAATTGTTGTAAAATTTAATGATGATAAAAACTCAGAAAAAATCTTAAATGTTAATCGTAATAATAATATTGCCTACGATAAAGCCAAAAACCCTTATAACCAAGAGCGCTATTGGTATTTTAAACAAGTTGATGGTATTAAAGGTTATGGCAAAGATGCCCAAGATAAAATCACCGTAAATAGTGAAGTAACATTTGCAGCAGATCTTGAACAATTCGGTCTTGGTAAATTACTGCTGGTGCAATATCTTGATCAAAAAGGAAAATTAGTGACGCGTGCTGGAATTCTTGCAGATACTGGCGGAGCTTTTAAAAATAATCAATATCAAATTGATTATTTATCAGGTAGTTATGCGGGCAAAGATGCTTTTTACAGAGCAAATAGTCATTTACCTAATTATGTAACAGCCTATTTTATGGTGTTAAAAAATAACTTAAGTGAAACAAATTAAGATGAAATTAATAATAATATCTTTATATTTTATAACGTCCATCACCCATGCATTTTCGTGCCATGATCCACAGGTAATTCATCAAGTACCAATCCAATTTAACGAGGAACGAATCGCTTTAACTCAACAATATCAATTAACTCATTATGGCATAGACTCAAAATCAATTGAGATTGAACCTAAAATTATTGTCTTACATTGGACAAGTATCCCAACATTTAAAGCAACTTTTCGCACTTTTGACCCGCCTTCTTTACCAAAAGACTCAATTAGAAGAAAAGACTTGCCTGGTGATTTAAATGTTTCAAGTCATTTTGTAGTTGATCGCGATGGGAAAATATATCAACTTATGCCAGAGACATGGATGGCAAGACATGTAATCGGCCTTAATCATTACGCCATTGGTATAGAAAATATTGGTGGGATAGATAGTAAAGATGATCTAACTGAGGAAGAAGTAAAAGCTAATGCATTTTTAGTTTGTTATTTAAAAAATAAATATCCTGAAATAAACTATATTATTGGCCATAATAATTATTTAAATTTCAAGAATACATCTCTTTGGCTCGAAAAAGATCCAAACTACCAAACTGATAAATTTGATCCAGGGCCTACATTTTTAAATAAAGTAAACAAATTAATTACGATGCGAGCCTCACTAAATAACTAGAATATTTGTAGGTTGGGCCTTGACACAATGGCACTAGTCTAAGCTAATTTTCCGTCTTTGCGAGCGTAAGCTAAGCAATCTAGCGACGTTTAAGGCCACTAGATTGCTTAGCTTACGCTCGCAAAGACGGAA
>CAMDMN010000008.1 GCA_945901965.1 Legionella genomosp. 1
ATTTCATTACGAAGATCTTCATCTTTTATATGCATACGACGCCAACGGTTTCGAAGAGCAATTGCAACAGCTCTTTTAGCATCATCTTGGCCAATTATATGTTTATCTAGCTCTTCCACAATTTCTCGTGGTGTCATCATACTCGTCAAATTATTCACTATCACTATCCAATTCTTCTATCGTTAAGTTGTGGTTGGTAAAAACGCAAATATCACCAGCTATAGCTAGCCCCTTACGTACAATATCGACTGCAGATAACTTAGTATTTTCAAGTAATGCTCGTGCTGCAGCTTGTGCGTATGGGCCTCCAGAACCTATGGCCATAATGCCTTGTTCAGGCTCTATAACATCTCCATTTCCTGTAATTATTAATGAAGCTTTACTATCAGCAACAATCAGTAAGGCCTCTAAACGCCGTAACATTCTATCTGTTCGCCAATCTTTAGCTAACTCAACGGCCGCTCTTACTAAATGTCCTTGATGGGTTTCAAGCTTTGATTCAAATCGTTCAAATAAAGTAAAAGCGTCTGCAGTACCTCCAGCAAAACCTGCAATAACTTTATCCTTATATAACCGTCTTACCTTGCGGGCGTTGGCTTTCATTACGGTATTACCCATAGAAACTTGGCCATCACCACCGATAGCTACTTTATTTCCCCGCCTGACTGATAATATAGTCGTACCGCGATATTGCTCCAAATCAATCCCCTGAAAACAATCAAAATTTATTTTTATTAAATAAGGGTGAAATTAAAAAAATCAATGGGTGGCTTATAAAATAATCGGATTTTGCTCATGCTCATCCCCAAAGTTGAAATTTTCAACACAAATTTTACAGCTTCCCTTAAGCTCAATAACATCTTGCTTAAGATGAAAATTATTATCACGCGCGATATTTGCCACTAACTCACGCATTTTAGCATCATATATTTCAATTACTTGATGGCAATCATTACAAACCATCAATATTTCTGATGGCAAATGTTTTTCAGGCTCTGAACATAAAGTATATGATTGAATAGATTCAATTTTATGTACAACATTAGCATTTAAGAAAAATATTAATGTTCTATATACTGTTGGAGGCGTAGAATTAGGCTTGGTTTTTAATAAGCTATCTAAGATTTCATATGCTTTTAAAGGTTTATTAGCACACCATAAAATATACAAAACTTCCTTACGTAAAGAAGTAAGTCTTAATGGAAAAGTTATAAGATACTCTTTAAATAATCTAGGATAATTCAAATTATTTACCTGGTAAAAAAGAAATGCCATGTTTTAATGGACTTATATGAAGATGTTCAGCAATAGTTTGTCCAATATCTGCAAAAGTATCACGTCTTCCAATAAATTGGCTGGTAAGTGACGGACCAAAAGCCAAAACGGGAACATGCTCACGAGTATGATCAGAGCCGCTAAATGTTGGATCACAACCATGATCTGCTGAAATTATAACTATATCGTTAGGCCTTAATATATCTAGCAGCTCAGGAATTCTTGCATCAAATTCTTCTAAGGCATTAGCATAACCGATAACATCGCGTCGATGCCCAAATGATGAATCAAAATCTACAAAATTAGTAAAAACTAAACCACCAGCGGGTAGCGATTTAAAAGCCTTTAATGTTTTATCAAATAAATCCATATTGCCATCAGCTTTAATATTTTTAGTTATGCCTTTATGAGCAAAAATATCAGCGGTTTTCCCGATAGCAATTACCTCTCGTCCGGCCTCTTTTAAATGATCTAAAAGTGTAAGTGCGGGTGGTGGCGTTGCATAATCTCGACGATTACTCGTGCGTTTGAATGTGCCTTTAATACCAAGAAATGGTCTTGCGATAACACGGCCAATTTGATATTTATCTACTAATTTACGTGCTATTTCACAAATTTCATATAAACGCTCTAAACCAAAAATTTCCTCATGAGCTGCAATTTGAAAGACAGAGTCAGCTGAAGTATAAACTATTGGCTTTCCAGTCTTAAGATGCTCATCCCCAAGCTCATCAATTATTGTAGTGCCTGACGCATGTTTTTGCCCTAAAACACCTGGCAATTTAGCAAGCTTTATAAATTCATCAATTAACTCTTTAGGGAAACATGGGGTGGTTTGAGGGAAATACCCCCAATCAAACATTACCGGCACCCCCGCAAGCTCCCAATGTCCACTTGGAGTGTCCTTGCCTAAACTTTGCTCGACTGCGTAACCAAAATAAGATTGTGGTTCTTCAAGTAAGGCTAAATCAATAACCTTAACTCCAGAGCTTGCTAATGCGGCATGATATAAACCTAAACGCGCTAAATTAGGAATATTTAAACTACCCTCGCGCACACCAACTTTATCAGCATGGTGTTCATTGCAGCTTAAAGCTATATGACCAAAAGTATTAGCGCCTTCATCACCGTAGCGAGATGCATCAAGGCTTGCACCTATTCCTAAAGAATCCATCAACAAAACACAAACTCGAGCCACATTCATTTAGCTTATCCTTGTATTTGTCGACAATGCGACTCTTTAAGTTTTAATATTACAATTAAAGCCAAGATCAAGCCAAAAGGTAAAATCATCGCCGCAGTCTGATAATCTCCAAGCGAATATACAGGCACTCCATCTACCATTTGCATTTCACCATGCATTAGTAAAATATGGCTAAATAAATTTTGATAAACAATATAACCGCCTTGAGTAAGAATTGAGACTATGCTAACCGCCATAGCTGTCATTATCGGTGGGCTAGACTCTGCAACTAATGCATAACTAATAACTTGCGCTGCTGTAAAAAAACCTAATAAGAAAAATAATGCCGCCATTACGGTTAAAGAAACAGGACAATATAGAATAATTATAAAAATTAATAATGATATAATAACCGCAACTTTCATTGGCAATACACGAAGTCCAAGTCTATCAGAACACCAGCCAATAAAAGGACCGCCTATTATTGCCCCAAGAAATAACATCGAATTAACAATAGCTGCATCTTCTTTATCAACGCCCAAACGTTGCATAATATAAAGAGAGCCCATCATCGCGCCAAAAACTGCGACTGACATATTCATTAAACTGGTATAAAGGGCTGCACGTAAGGTTTGTGAATTTAAATATGCAAGTTTTGCTAACGCCATTAAATTTACTTTTTGCATTGGATGAGTTTTAACTTCATTTGAAGGTTTATCTTTGATTAAGATAGCCATGAGCACTAACATTAAAACACCTAACCAACCAACTAACTGCAATGAATCCCGCCACCCAATTTGTAAAACCAACTTTGTCAAAGGATATTGTGCAAGCATCCCGCCGCTCATAGCCATCGTAACGATGGCCCCAGTTACTAAAGCCATTCTTTTAGGTGGGAACCACCGTGAAGCAATACGTATTGGGCCTAGAAAACAAAATGCTGAGCCAATGCCTGTGATAAAGCGGCAAAATAATGCTAAGTAAAATGACTCGGCATAAGCTAAAACAAAGGTACTTAATACACAAAAAAACATAGCTGCAAGCATTGTTTTCTTAGTTGAAAATCTATCCAGCATAAAACCTGCAAGAAAAAGAAAAATTACATTTGATAAATAATAGATACTCGACAAATAAGTCATTTTGTCAGCTTTAATATGAAAGTCGCGCATAATATTATCAGCAATGGATGCGAACATATTACCTTGAATAAATTCATAAAAGAAAAATAATGATGCTGCAAAACAAACAACCCAAGGTAAAAATCGTGATTTTTCCATATTCAATTCTCTAGATTCCTCAATAACATGCATAGCCTAATCAAATAGGTTGGCCGTGGCCCAATGGCATTAGCCTAAGCTAATTTTCCGTCTTTGCGAGCGTTAACGAAGCAATCTAGTAGCCTTAAACGACACTGGATTGCTTCGCTAACGCTCGCAAAGACGTATTTCTGTACCTGTAATTGCTTAAGGTAGTGCCATTGGGCCACCGCCCAACTTACTAATTACGTTTACAGTTAGTTTCTTTCGTAAATAAAATAGCGATTAATGCAGCGGCTGCAGCTATAGGAAACATCCACATAGCAAATTTAAAATCAGCAACGCCATATTGGTTTACAGCACTTCCTGCATGAAGTTGCATAAGCCACCCAAATAATACTTGGCCCACAGCGCCGCCACCCATAATAATTACTGAAGCGATCGCGGTAGAAGCACCAATATTGCTCGGGCAATTAGATTCTGCGATTAAAGGGTAAGTAATTACTTGGGTGCTAGTTATAAACCCTAACATAAAAAATATAATGCTTAATGCATTAACTGATAATTTTATATCAATTAATAATGGTATAAGTACAATTAAAGTTGCAATAGCGCCAGCGATCATCAATGGCTTACGATGGCCAGATTTATCAGAAAGCCAACCAACCAATGGGCAACCGATAATGCTGCCGATAAAAATCAAACTAACCACATTGCTTGCAGCTATTTGTGATAATTGATGAACCACTTGCAAATAACTAGCGCCCCACAAAGCACAAATCACAAGGATAGGTAAATTAAGACAGGAGGTATAAAAACCAGAAAGCCAATTTTGTGGATTTACTATAGCTTTAGTAAAACTAGGTGTCGCATGTGGTTTTGTTGTATGACTTTGCTTATCTTCCGGACTATCCTTAACAAAAATATAGATCCACAGAAAAATAAAAGCCCCTATTGCTCCATCAATTAACAAAGCATTACGCCAGCCATAGTTATTATTAAGATAAGCAAGTGGTGTATGAGCCATCATCCCGCCAAGAAAGGCCATGGTAATGACAGATCCGATAACTAAAGCTTGACGCCTCGGCATAAACCAGCGAGATACTAATACTACGCAACATAGAAAACAAAAGGCATTACCAACACCAACTATAGAATGAAAAACTGATGCCCAGAAAAATGAGGTTGTTAATGCAAAACATACAGTACCAATAACGCAAATAAGCATTGTTATAAGGGTTACGAGGCGCGCTGAAAATCTATCAAGAATAAGACCCGCAGGGATTAGAAAAATTAAATCACCCCACAAATAAGTGCTCGACATCCAGCTTAATTCTGTCGCATCGATTTTAAACTCATCACGCAAAGACTGATTAATTACATCAAATAAATTAAGTTGAAAAAATTCATAGAAAAAAAATAAACCCGCAGAAAGACACACCACCCAAGCAGTTAGGTTGGAGCGTGAAACTTCGGCTCTTGAATCGGCTGTTAAAGATCCAGACATCTTAACTCCTATTCTCAATCAGAATGAGCAAAACAAAAATTTTCTGCCCTCTATTTGTGACGGCCGGAGTATAACAAAAATAAATTTTATATGGTATGTTTGTTGAACAATATTTTAATATTTTTGTAAGTTGGACCGAACGGACCAACTTACAATTTATGCAATAGCTATATTAAACTAGACATAAAATGACAAACCTAAATTAATTGTACTAATGTCAGGCGATGTTGATGGAAATATAATATTTAGATCATTTCCTTTGATATAATTATATTTAGCAAACAAACTAACAAGGATAATGTTATGCGTCGGCAATGGTATTTAGCGTTTGGGATAGTTTTATTTGCATTTTATTTATTCCTAATGATGTTTGATGTTGTAGAATGGTTTTTAATTTTCTTATCACCTATTATTGTTTTATGGATCTATGATTTATTACAAAGAAAACATGCGGTGTTACGTAACTTCCCTGTTCTTGGCCATTTTCGCTTTATTATGGAATTTATTCGGCCGGAAATTCAACAATATTTTATTGCCAATGATTTAGAAGAACATCCATATAACCGTGAAACTCGCTCTATAATATATCAGCGCTCTAAAAATGTCCGTGACACGGTACCATTTGGAACCGATCGTGATATTTTACAAATAGGCTATACTTGGGTGCTTCATTCCCTTGATCCAAAACAAGTATCAGAAGTTGAGCCACGCATAACCATTGGTGGGCCTGATTGTTTAAAGCCTTATAATGCATCTCGTCTTAATATTTCAGGCATGAGCTTTGGCTCATTATCAGCCAATGCACTTATGGCACTAAATAAAGGAGCGATGCATGGCAACTTTGCACAGAACACTGGAGAAGGCGGGATTAGTCCATACCATTTACAAGGTGGCGATATTGTTTTTCAAATAGGTACTGCCTATTTTGGCTGTCGCGATGATCAAGGCCATTTTGATGAAAATGAATTTGCTGTGGAATCAAATAGACCACAAGTGAAAATGATTGAAATTAAATTATCACAAGGCGCCAAACCTTCACATGGGGGAATTTTACCAGCAGCTAAATTAACTAAAGAAATTGCGAAGGTAAGAAAGGTTAAAATGGGGCAAGATGTTATATCGCCAGCAGCACATTCTGCATTTAACTCACCTTTAGGGCTTATGCAATTTATAAAAAAATTACGTGATTTATCAGGTGGTAAGCCCATAGGCTTTAAACTCTGCATAGGACGTAAAGATGAGTTTTTAGGAATATGCAAAGCTATGCTTGAATCAAATATATTGCCTGATTTTATCACCGTCGATGGAGCTGAAGGTGGAACGGGAGCCGCCCCTTTAGAATTTACGAATCATGTAGGTGAGCCACTAGAAGCAGGTTTAGTCTTTGTTCATAATGCCTTAGTTGGCATAAACCTTCGCGACAAAATTCGTATTATTTGTAGTGGAAAAATTGCTACAGGATTTGATATGGTTGAAAAAATATCTCTTGGTGCTGATATTTGTAATTCAGCACGTGGCATGATGATGTCTATAGGTTGCGTTCAGTCAAAACAATGTAATGCCAATACCTGTCCTACAGGAGTTGCCACCCAATCTAAACGTTTACAATACGGCCTAGTTGTTGAAGAAAAACAATTTCACGCATTTAATTTTCATAAAAATACTATACACAGTTTTTGTGAAATAGTTGGGGCAATGGGGCTTACCAATCCAAGTCAACTTCATCCTAACTTTATAATGCGACGAGTTAGTTCTGAACATGCAAAACCATTTAGTGAAATTCACCAATATTTAGAGCCTGGTCAATTATTGGGAAAAAACGTCCCCGAATTATTTAAAAAAAATTGGGAAATAGCAAATACTGGAAGATTTTAAGCAAAAAATTAGAGATCGTAGCCTTGATGCAGCGAAGCGTAATCAAGGTTTTTATTTAGATATAACACAGAAAACCTTGATTAAGCTTCGCTGCATCAAGGCTACGTATATTGTAAGATTTTAAGAAAAGGATTAGTTTTAATGGACAAGAAAAAAACCTATGCAATACCATCTAATTTTGCTAAAAACGCTCATATTGATAAAAAAGGTTATCAAGAATTATATAAACACTCCATCGAAGACCCAGAAAAATTTTGGGGTGAACAAGCGCATAAATTTATTTCCTGGTCTAAGCCATGGGAAGCAGTTACTAAGGGCGATTTTAATTCCTTAGATGTAAATTGGTTCATCAATGGCAAATTAAATGCTTGTTATAACTGTGTCGATAGGCATTTAGCAAAAAACAAAGATAAAGTTGCTATCATTTGGGAAGGTAATGATCCTAAAAATTCAAAAAAAATTACTTACAATGAGCTATATAAACAAGTCTGCAAATTTGCAAATGTATTAAAAAAACTTAACATAAAAAAAGGCGATAGAGTTTGTATTTATTTGCCCATGATTCCTGAGGCTATTATTGCAATACTTAGCTGTGCTCGCATTGGTGCAATCCATAATGTTGTCTTTGGTGGATTTTCTGCCGAAGCTTTAAAAACGCGGATACTTGATTCAGACTGCCGCCTGCTTATTACCGCCGATGAAGGGGTCCGTGGTGAGAAAACAATTCCACTTAAAGCTAACTGTGATCTAGCCTTAGAAACATGCCCTGATGTTACGCATTCAATTATTATAAAGCATACAGGGTCTAAAATTAATTGGGATAAAGACCGCGATCTCTGGTATCACGAAGAAATGGATTCTGTAAATGATATCTGTCCAATAGAAGAAATGGATGCTAATGATCCGCTATTTATTCTTTATACCTCAGGATCCACCGGCAAGCCTAAGGGAATATTACATTCCACTGGCGGCTATCTTTTATATGTAGCTATGACTCACCACTATATTTTTGATTATCATCAAAATGATATTTTCTGGTGCTCAGCAGACCTCGGCTGGATAACAGGACATTCATATCTTGTTTATGGTCCTTTAGCAAATGGAGCTACCACTTTACTTTTTGAGGGTGTGCCAAATTACCCAAGTTTTTCACGCTATTGGGAAATAATTGATAAGCATAAGGTTAATATTTTTTACACATCGCCTACTGCGATTCGTGCTTTACGACGTGAAGGCGATGAATGGGTAACTAAAACTAATCGCTCTAGTCTTAAATTATTAGGAACCGTTGGCGAACCTATTAATCCTGATGCTTGGGAATGGTATTTTAATATTGTTGGCGAAAAGCGCTGCCCTATAGTCAATACATGGTGGCAAACAGAAACTGGTGGAATTCTTCTTAGTGAATTTCCAGGTGCTACTCCATTAATGCCAGGATCAGTTGGCTGGCCATTTTTTGGAATTGCCCCAGAAATTGTTGATACTCAGGGGAATACTGTAAAAGATAATGAACAGGGTAGACTCATCATTAAAAAACCATGGCCTGGTTGTATGCAAACAATTTATGGTAATAATGATCGATTTATTAATGCATATTTTCGAGATGTTCCTGGAAATTATTTAACTGGTGATGTGGCTTATGTTACTCAAGAAAAAAATTATTGGATTATCGGGCGTAGTGATGATGTAATCAAAGTTTCAGGACATCGAATAAGTACCGAAGAAATTGAATCAGCACTTGTTTCTCATCCTGGCATTTCAGAGGCTGCCGTAATTGGCATTCCTCATGAAATAAAGGGTGAAAGTATTTATGCCTTTGTTACGCCAATGATAAACATTAATACAAATGATTCATTAAAAGCCGAACTTATACAACATGTCCGCACTAAAATTGGACCGCTGGCAACACCTGATCATATTCAATGGGCACCTGCCCTACCAAAAACTCGCTCAGGCAAAATTATGCGCCGAATTTTACGTAAAATTGCGAGCAATGATCTAGATGATCTAGGAGACACTTCAACCCTTGCAGATCCTAATATAATAGATCAATTAATTAAGGATAAAAAATGACGCAAACAGTCTTTGTAAATCGTATTTTAAATATGAAGAAAATCAAATATATTGGTCTAGATATGGATCATACCCTTATCCGCTATAAGACCAAAAATTTTGAAGCTTTAGTCTATGATCTTATTATTGCTGAGTTAATAGAAAATAAAAATTATCCTCATGAACTAAAAAAGTTTAAATTTAACTTCGATGATGCCATCCGCGGTTTAGTAGTTGATTCTAAAAATGGCAATATCCTTAAGCTTAGCCGCTATGGAGCCATTCGCCAAAGCTATCATGGAACAAAAAAAATAAATTTTTCCGAACAGAAAAATTTTTACCGTAGTATTTATGTAGATCTAGGTGATCCTAATTACATGGCGATTGATACATCTTTTTCAATCGCATTTTGCGCTCTTTATAGTCAACTTATTGATCTCAAAGATGACAAAAAACATAACTTACAATTACCAAGCTACAGTGTAATTGCCTTAGACGTATTAAATAGCGTCGATAAAGTCCATGCTAATGGGAGCTTAAAAAAATATATCAGCCAAGATCTTGATCATTTCGTTATAAAAGAACGAGGGGTGGTTGAAGGACTTAAGCGCTTAATTCGCCATGGCAAGAAAGTTTTTATTCTCACAAATTCAGAATATTATTATACAAAGCTCTTATTAGACTATGCGATAAATCCCTTCTTAAAAGACGGCGAGACCTGGCAGGATCTGTTTCAATACGTAATTACACTCGCTAATAAGCCGAGATTTTTCTACGATAATTTGAAATTTTTAAAAATAGACCCTATAACTGGCTCGATGACAAACATCGTAGGCTGTATAACACCAGGTATTTATCAAGGTGGCCATGCAAGGAAATTTACTGAAGATTTAAACCTAAATGGTGATGAGATTTTATATATTGGTGATCATATATATGGTGATATCTTAAGATTAAAAAAGGATTGCAACTGGCGTACTGCTTTAGTAGTTGAAGAACTTGGTGATGAAATTGCCGCACAAAAAAATGCTCATCAAATCGAACTCAAAATAATAAAAGCAATGGCTTTTAAGAAAAAGTTAGAACATGAATATATTGTGATACATACCAAAAAAGACGAAGAAAAAACTGAAATCTATGATGACAAATTAAATGAATTGCATAATGGAATTACAGATCTTGATCACAAGATTTCAAAATTATTAGTAGATCAAAGTGTTTTCTTTAACCCTAAATGGGAAAGAATATTTAGAGCAGGAGCTGAAGAAAGCTTCTTCGCTTATCAAGTAGATCGATTTGCTTGTATATATATGGAAAAATTATCTGATTTATTAGAACATTCTCCCCTCACCTATTTTAGGGCTAACCGCCGATTGCTTGCTCATGATATTGAAAATTTAGAAGATGAATAGGATTGATTAATTTAATGTAACAAATATGGTATTATTAATAGTTGTATGGATAGTAGCCTTGATATCATTACAGGAAACAAAAATGCTTCACGAATTAGAAAAAGCGCTAATTTTATTACGTCAAACAAAGCCATTAATCCTTTGCCTTACCAATCACGTTACTATGGACTTTATGGCAAATGCTTTATTAAGCCTAGGGGCGGCTCCGATAATGTCTAACGATTTAAGAGAGTTAGATGAATTAGTACGCATTAGTCATGCGATCAATATAAATATTGGCACTCTAGATGTGGAATTTATTTCACGAGCAAATGCCGCTGTTATATTAGCCAAAAAATATAATAAACCAATTATTTTAGACCCTGTCGGAGCCGGAGCCACACAAATTCGCACGGCCTCTTCGCGCTCACTTATGCAAGCGGCCGATATTATTCGCGGCAATGCTAGTGAAATTATGGCACTTATTGATGATGTAAATGAAACTTTAGGTGTTGAATCATCGCATCTTGTAAGTGATGCAACTGGGCGCGCCAAGAAACTTGCTAAAGAAAATGCATCCATTGTAGTAGTCAGTGGAGTAGAAGATTTTATAACTGACGGTACACGAGAAAAATATCTAGAGTTTGGCTCAGCTTTAATGCCGCTTGTAACCGGTATGGGTTGCACCTTAACTGCGGTAATTGCAGCATTTAAAGCTATTATCCCTGATTCTTATGGTGCAGCTTGTATGGCTACAGCTTATTATGGTTTATGCGGCAGCTTAGCACATGAGAAAGCAACTATGCCTGGAGCTTTTCGTACCGCATTTATTGATGAATTATATGCTGCTGATTTTAATTCAATGAGAAACCTCCAAAATGCTTCATAAATGCTTATCAATTGCCGGTTTTGATGGCTCAGGAGGAGCCGGCCTTCAAGCAGATCTTAAAACTTTCGGAGCCTTAAGCTGCTACGGGATGACGGTTCTTACCGCTCTTCCTGTCCAAAATACTATGGGAGTTAAAAATTGCTATGAGATTCCTTTGTCTGCAATCTATGAACAATTAGAGGCAATATTTGAAGATATTACACCTGATAGCATCAAAATCGGCATGCTTTTTAATAAAGAAATAGTTGAGCTCGTAGCTGATTTTTTAAAAGAACACGCGAAGGTTATACCTATAGTCATTGATCCAGTAATGGTAGCTAAATCTGGAGATTATTTATTAAAGCCTGATGCGGTGAACTCGCTTAAAGAGAACCTTCTGCCACTAGCCACTATAATTACCCCCAATTTATCAGAAGCATATGCTCTTACCAATATAAAAAACGATCAAGAAGCCCAAGCATTAAGCCTGATAAACCTTGGTGCTAAAGCCGTTTTAATCAAAGGTGGGCATTTAGATGGGCCTCAATCAAACGATCTATTTATGGATAAAACCAAAAAATCGATTTGGTTTAAAAGCCCGCGCATCGATAGTAAAAATACACATGGCACCGGATGCACCCTATCAGCAGCAATAGCCGCATATCTAGCTCTTGGGAAACCCCTTATTGAATCTTGTGGTCTTGCAAAAGAATATTTATTTAATGCAATAGAAGCTGCGCGAATTTCATCTGTTGGGAAGGGACATGGGCCGGTAAACCACTTTCATAATATATGGCAAAAAGATGCAAGTAGCTCTTAATCAGAATATATATATTGCAGGAGTTGGCGCTATTGGCAGCTTATTAGCTTGCCGACTAACCCAAGAAAATTCTGCTATTAATTTAATATTAAAAAATGAAACTCAATTAACTACCTATCAGCAATCTGGCTTAACTATAAATTATGAAAACCATAACTATAGCTGTCATCCTAAAGCTAATACTATTGATAATTTAGGCGAAACACCGATTAACTATTTAATCGCGTGTGTAAAAGCCTATGACATCTTAAACCTATTAATTGACTTAAAAGCTAATCTTAATGAGCATAGCATTATAATCTTACTTAATAATGGCCTAGGTGTTTTAGATGAAATTAAAATTAAATTTTCACACTTACGAATTATTTCTGGTATTTGCACAATGGGTGCCTACCTTGAAAAACCATTCACGGTTAAAGCTTTTTTAAATGGCAAATTTCACTTAGGTAGTATTAATGATGCGTTTACTCATAATGAACTGGAATTTTTTTATAAGTCCTTTAAAAAAGCAAATCTGCCAATTCAATGGGAAGAAGATATCAAAACCATAATTTGGGAAAAATTTGCTTTAAACTGCAGTATAAATATTTTAACCGTAATATTTTCCTGCAAAAATGGTGAGTTACTGGATCATGGCGATTTATTAAAAGATCTAACAGCAGAAATTGCTGCGGTGATTAGGGCTTACGGCATTAATATAGAAGCGTCTACTTTACTAAAGAAAGTAATATCCCTACTTAAAAATGTCGGTGAAAATTATTCATCCATGTATTGTGACGTTAAATCCAATAAAACCACTGAAATTTCCCACCTGAACGAATACCTAATTAAGCTTGCAGAAGAAAAAAACATGCCTACTAAACTAAATTCAAAGTTATTAAAACAGTTTTATATGGCTTATGATAATAATAATAAATATCCCACATAATATTGCCTTAATATTCCCCAGTTATAATATCTAAAACACCATTTGGAATATATTTAGACATGCATGATAAAGCTCGAGTTGCGATTACTTACAATTCTACCGTTGGCGGATCTGCTGTTATATCACTAAAAAAAGGTTTTATTGAATCTGGGTGTGAAGTAGGAACAGTTGATTATAGAAATCTAATGCAAGAAATTACGGCTAAAGAATTTGAAACTAACTATAGAACAAAAGAAGGCCGGAAAAAATTATTAGCCCATGCTAAAGCTCGTGCAATCGATGTACTTAGTAAATATGACTGTTTAGTTATTCCTGGTAGTGTTTCAATGATTGATCCTACTTTATTTGGTGCAAAACAAAATCGTCCTGACAACCAATATGATTTTTCTAGAACTCTAGTAGAGCTAGCGTTTTTGCATGTTGCCCTACAAAAAGGTATGCCTATCTGGGGTGTTTGTGGTGGACATCAAGTAATTGCCGTATATGGCGGCGGAACTATAAGAGGACTAAAAAGTTCAGAAAAAGCACATCATCACTACATGACTTATGACAAAATCAAATTAAAAGCAGAATCCATGCTAAAAGACATAATGCAACCAAAGGAAAAAAATCCAACCTTAGAAATTAGCGCTTTCGGCGCACATTTACAGGCTATTGATCAATTAGGCAAAGATAGCAGTCTAATGATAGCCGCTACAGGTAGTGATGGCGCATTAATTGAAGCTACTGAATCAAAATTTGGATCTCCTCTTATTTCAACACAATTTCATCCTGAAATAATGGCACATGGTTTTTATAAACCGCAACCCCAAAGAGATGACTTAGATAATCATGAAATTCCAATAGCAGATCTTTCTTTAGAAAATACTCTTTGGATTGGAGCACAAAAAGGCTCGCTATGGGCAGGCGGCAATCCTACTCGCTGTGGACTTATTAAAATGACAACTGATCCAACAGCATGTGCTTTCAAAGTAATAGAGCTAACTTTTGCAGGTAAAGACGCTATAATCCTATTTAATGACGAATTATACTATGCCGACTTAAAGCGCCGAGAAGTTTCCAAGATAGTTTTAAATGCGACCAATAAGGAAAATTACTCTAAATTAAAGGGATTATTCGCAGATATTACAAGATTTAAAAGCGATTATTCTTATGTACGAGAAAGAGAACTTCAATTATTAATAGATACAACTGGAAAAATTCCACCAAAAAGAGAAGAGAGTGAAAGACTTAGAATAATAAAAATGGGTAAGTCCTTATTTGATTTTTTTCAAAAAGCTGCAGAAACTTATCATAATAAGAGAATTCTTATTAATGAGCTTAAACTTAAAAAAAGTCCAATTGAGACTCCATTAACAAGTTCAATCATGCCACCATTAACTACTATTACACCACTAAACAAATATAATAAATTACCAAGATCGATGCTTGCTGGGATAATTGTTGCAGCTCTTCTCTTTCTATTTTCACCACATACAAGCATTGCTATCGCTGCAATAATTTGCTTTAGTTTAATAATTGCCACAATTTATAGTTTTATAGATAATAAATTATCTACTATCGTAAGTAATCATAAAAAGCATGCTAAAAAAGCTGAACTTGAATCTAACCCTGCTAATTTATTAAGCCAATACCCTGCTATATTATGGGGTTCTTCTTCATATGAAACTATTTTAACAACTGCAAAAACAGATCTTACAAATACGGAACAACCTGCTATAAAAATTGAGCCTGCCGAGCAAAGAGCGACTATAGACACAACTTTGGAAGCAACTACATCAGCGCCAGAATTACCTTCTTTTAACAGATAAAATCAATTATCGCTTATTTTATGTTAATGGAGTGTTATTTTTTCGCACAAATAAGTTATAATAAGGGCTTACGAAAAATCAAGATTTATGAAAAACATTAGTAACGTCATCGTTCAGTATCTTAACTTTTCATAAATCCTATAAAAGCAAAGGTATATTGTGTCATGAATAAATTATTAGCTGTTGATACAAATATATTAGCTTTAACTGATTATATTAAAAGTCAATTACCCTCTGCCACAAAAAAATCTCCTAAAAATCCACGAAAATCTAAACTCACCCATTTTGTTTTTAATAAACCATCAAGCCTAGAAGAAAAAATATTCGGACACAAGATATTAAATTTTATAGAAGCTATAAAAATTAAAACTGCATTAAATACCAATTTATATGAAGCATATTTATCATTAATAGATAAGGATGATCCACAGTACTTATTGTCCAGCATTATGTTTGGTCGCCATATTGCTGAAATTCATCCATTATCAATAGATAGAGCTAAAAATCCATTTATTCCTACTAAAGCAATTTACCACCGTAGTGACGAACAAACAGGTCCATTATTTAAAGCTTTAAAAAAAACCTTAGCAATAGCTGAAAGCTTTACCGATCCATATGAATATATTCCCATAATGTCTTTAAAAACTATCACAATTGAAGACTTGATAATTAATAATTTACCTAATACAAGCAAATTTATTACTCTAATTAAAAATGATGATAATCCCATTATCGTGCTTGCCATCCACAATAATTGTAAGCAGAAACTTGAAATTAAAAAAATTTTACGTGCCGCGGGAATCATTGCATCTCCTTGGGAGATAGCTATCAATGCTCATTTAGATCTGCTTGAATCAAATGTAATTAAAGCAAAAAGTTCATTAAATCCTAATTTACCTGAAACTAAAGAAGATCTTCTAAAAAGTTTAATTTTTACAAAACTAAGACTTATAGCTAATAATGAAAAATATACCTCAAACAAATTAGCAGCATGCCTTGAAAAAATGCTGCTCGGCGCCCCTGAATTAAGCCCCAAAGCTTTACAACGCATTGCTATGATGCTCGATATAACCATCAAATTTTACGCGCATAATTATCCGCGGTTTTCTCTTTGTGTTTATACTATTATTCATGAAATAAGTTTGGCACTGATAAATCAAACATGTTCTCTATCACGAGATAGAGATTTTGATGATTTTTATAATGAATCTCAAGAAACACTACTTAATTCATTAAATATTGAAAATTTTAATAGCACTCTCTTCATCGCAACACCCGCGATGTCCGGCACAAATGCTTATGCAATCGCGCTAAAATTAGCGGCTAAAATGCAAACTAAATCAAAACGTAATCCTACAATAAATATAATTAAACCAAGTTATTATGAATTTGATTATATTACTAAAAGTACAAGTTCCATGGATGCCGACATCTTTATTTTGACAGCGGGTCCTGTTACAACAAAAGAAGGTTTAGTTCCTGGAGCAGATATAAATCTGTTCGTAAGAAAGAATATTATAAACGCTCACCGAAAAAAACCTACAACCATTATTATTGATGCAACCACAGCCTTATACAAAAATTTTAAATTAGATGAGGATATAGCTAATCTAATTGAAAATGGTGAATTATCAATAATCATCCATGAAAGTCATCAAAAATTTGGCTTATTACATAGCGATCAAGCCCAATATGGTCGCATGTTTGCTATCTGTGCAAAATCAAGTTTCTTAACCAAAGATATTCAAGCTATAACAGAAAACGCAAAAATAGATTTTAAAAATCATGTTGATCTACGCATAGGCGCATTTATAAGTATAAATTGTAGAAATCTACTTGAAGAAATAAAACAACAACATTTTACTAATGGCGCTATTTTAAGATCTATTTTAACTAAAGCTTCACTTTCCTCGCCAAATGAGGTTGTGTCTTATGAAGGGATGTTAACAAATTTAGATGAATTATATTTTGTAACCTCATAACAACCTGATTTAAATCGGGCTACCTCAGGGAAAATCACAGTAAGAGATAGCTTTGGTCACTACTTAACCTCCAAAATTGGCATAAATATTAATCCATCACAAATTAGAGTTCGCCTAAGTCCTGATGCCTCGGATAATATTGATTGCTTAATTCAAGCATCGCAAACATATTTAGCTAAATATTTTCAACCCGGTGATTTACTAAAATTAATAACGACAAATTCGAGCAAGATTGAAAATTTAAGCTTAGAGAATCAAATTTTATCCCTTGCCATATTAAATAATATTAATATAACAACTTGTCATAATTTAATTATTGCCCAAGATCTTGAATTAGCAATGTTTTTAGTAATGAATAATATTCTTAATCTCTCTTCATCATTAAAAGGCCGACAATATTTTATCAAGCCCATGAATTACATGTTATTTCTACGTAATTCTATTAAAGAAAAATATAAACCGGACAACCCGAAATCGTTCTTTCAAGCAATTAATGTTTTGTATGATCAACATATTAAAATATCTAAAATATTAATTAATAAATTATCTAATAACGTAAAACTCTGCGATATAATTAGCATATTTAGTGGCTCATTGCTTACAGAGCAATTATTCAAAACCTTAAGTTGTGATGAAACAAAATTAAACTTAATTCATGAACATCTCATCGATTTAGAATCATGCTTACCACTACTAACAAAATTACAAACCGCAAAAAATCACCTTAATATAAACTCAATAATCACAATTATATTCAATAAGAAAATAAATTTAGCCTTAAATATGCTCTGTGATAAAAAAATAAAAATAACTAATCATGAAATCTTCGCAATGGATAAAAATCCACAATTAACTGACTTTATTATTGAAATAAAAGGATTATTATCAGAAAAACAATATAAAACTGCTGCGGCTATCTCAGGTGTTGTGCCTAATTTTTCTGATTACCATAATTTAATTAAAGATAAAGACTTTGCTAAAGCTATTTTAAAAATATACGATACTAATCAAAAAATTTTATCAGATTTAAAAAGTTCACCAAAAAAATATAGCCAAGCATTATCTCAGTCACCACTTTATTTAACATCATGTTTTCAGGCAGTTAAGATTTTTGCAAACTCGAATAAAACTAAAGATGATAAATCAAGATTAATCGACACACTAGATACCGCCAAAGATCTTTATTGCTCTATGGTATTATCAAAAGATAGATCTATTTTATCAAAATCTATAAGAATTATGCTAATGGCAGTTACCAATTTTATCGCTGCATTAACTTTTGGCATAATCCACTATCAACATTATCAAGCCACAGGCAGAGTTTTATTTTTTTCAGATACCAACTCAAGCATTAAACTACAAGATAACCATCGTGATTTAGCTAAGTTTAGATATTTGACACCATAAAATTAGCAAGATAGAATCGCGACTAAATTTTCACCAGGGGTGCTCAGGTTTTGAATAAAGCCTAGCTGAGATATACCCTTATAACCTGATCTGGATAATGCCAGCGAAGGGAGAGTGAGCATATGTAACTAGGTCGTTTTTCACCTTTTTGTTGCTCGCATTCTTCCTTCCTGTTTAATCATAAATTGCTTTTTTATAGGAAAATCAACACATGCATCATCGTTTATTAGCCAGAAGTACTTCTATACTTAACCAAATCTATAGCCACCAATTTAATCAACAGCTATTCTTAGGAACTCTACCAAAAGAAACCTTTAAATTTTATTTAGAACAAGATGCATTATATTTACATGAGTTTGCCAAAGCACTAGAAATACTTGCAAAAAGGTTTGGCGAAAACACCGAATATTCACACCAATTTAAGCAACTCTCAGAGAGCATGCTTGATGAAAAACGAAGTCTACCCTTTAAAGCACATAAAATTACAAATTCTAATTTATTATTCTTCTCAGTTCATCAAAAAACTCACCAAGAAAAAATAGAAGTTATCTCTGATTACACAAATCACCTACTTAAATCAGCAACAGATGATCCAATAGTAGAAGCTGTTGCAAGTTGTGTACCATGTTTTTATATTTATCAGCAATTAGGTGAAAGAATGTCCTCTAGATGCCATCCTGACAACCCATATAAAAGCTGGATATCTTCTTATTCTAGCCCGCAATTTTTATCCTCTACCAATTCAATTATTAGAACGCTAAATACAATGATGAATAAAATTCCACATGAATCAGCAGAGGAAGAAAGAATAATTACATCATTTATAAGATCTGCAGATTGCGAACTACAATTTTTTGAAAGAGCTATTTTAGGCAGAGAAGATGAAAAAAAGCATACTCAAAATCTAATGTTAGCGTAGGTTGTTCCGAGCCACGACCGTTAGGGAGCGGAGCATTTTAGATCATCAAACTTTTCCGCTTCCTAACGGTCGCGGCTCGGATAGATCTGAGTAAATAAAAAGATTATTTCCAAAATATTTGATAAGATAGCTGGCTGTATTTACTCATGGTCTTAGAAATGGAAAACTTACACTATTTATTAAATTATATTTTACATTTAGATACCTATTTAATTACATTTGTAAAAGATCATGGCACGTGGACTTATCTTGTCGCATTTCTTGTTATTTTTTGTGAAACAGGACTTATTGTAACTCCATTTCTTCCCGGTGACTCATTAATTTTTGCCCTTGGCAGTATTGCTGCACACACGGACAATCCATTAAACATCTTAGTATTAATACCCGTTTTAATTACCGCTTCTATTCTTGGCAATCATTTAAACTATCAAGTTGGTCGTTTTATCGGCCCCAAAATATTTTCAATCAAATCTAATCGTTTTATTAATAAAAAACACTTAAATAATGCACATGAATTTTATGAAAAGCATGGCGGCAAGACGATTATTATGGCGCGATTTATTCCTATTATTCGCACATTTGCGCCATTTATTGCAGGCGTTAGTCTCATGAGCGCTAATTTATTCAACATATATAACATATCTAGCGCTATTCTTTGGATTGGCAGTCTACTTAGCTTAGGGTATTTTCTAGGATCGCTTCCTTTTATAAAAAATAATTTTTCCATCGTAATTTATGGAATTATAATTATTTCACTCTTACCACCATGTATTACATATATTTATCAGAATATATTTAAAAGGACTCAATCTGATATTTAGAACTTAACGAACAATCCGAGCGCTGGTGGTTGGCACGCTATCGCTCATATCATTACCCACAAATTTTGCTAGTCCATGTAGCCTTGATGCAGCACAGCGTAATCAAGGTTTTCATCATCATCCCAAATAAAGGCCATTCATATCCACTAGTTTTTGCGTTTAAATAAACCTTGATTACG
>CAMDMN010000009.1 GCA_945901965.1 Legionella genomosp. 1
TTTTAGAATTAATTGCAGGTTTGATAGTTAGATCTTTTAATGATAGTGGGAGATCAACATCAGTCTTAATAGTAACTAATTTTTTTGATAAAGGTAGATAATTAAAGCTCGCGCGTAAATTTTCACCAATTTTACCGTCGATAGCATCGGCGTTAGCTATTAGATTATCTAATGTTTTATAAGTTTCAAGCCATTTAACCGCAGTTTTAGGACCGCATTTATTAACCCCTGGAATATTATCAGAGGTATCGCCGACTAAAGTTAAATAATCAATAATTTGTGAGGGTGTTACACCAAATTTTTCTTTTACGCCTTCTTCATTTAGAGTTTGATTAGACATGGTATTGATAAGCGTCACATGAGAATTGACTAATTGCGCCATATCTTTATCGCCGGTAGAGACGATAACTTCCAAATCTTCTTTTAAGGCTAAATTGGTAAGTGTACCAATAACATCATCAGCCTCAACACCTTCGACAATTAATAATGGAAGTCCCATCGCCGCTAGAAGCTCAATCATTGGTTGAAATTGTACTCTTAGATCGTCTGGCATTGGTGGGCGGTGAGCTTTATAAAGCGGATACCATTCATCACGAAAGGTTTTGCCTTTAGCATCAAATACTACGGCTATTTTTGTCGCATTATAATCTTTGATTAATCGCTTAACCATATTAACTACACCATAAACAGCTCCAGTTGGCAGTCCTTCTGAATTAGTTAATGGAGGTAGGGCATGAAAAGCACGGTAAAAGTATGATGAGCCATCAATTAAGATTAATGGCGATTTTTTCTGCTCCATTATTTTTTATTATTCCTTATTGATAAGATCTAAACGCTCAGCTATTTGCTCTACTTTTTCAGTTAAAGTTTTAAGATTTTTGCGGATTAAAGGAATTCTAGTGCTTGCAAGCTCTTGTTCAATTGCTTTTTCACGCGGTCTTGCAGGGCTACCTAAATAGATATTTCCTTTCTTTAGATGTTTCCGAGGCGGTACACCAGCACGTGCTCCTAAAATTACCCCTTCCTCAATAACCACATGCTCACTAACACCAACATTGGCAGCAAAAATCACATGATCGCCACTGCGTGTGCTACCAGCAATGCCAGTAAAGGCGCAGAGGATATTATGTTTGCCGAGTTTAACGGAATGCGCTATTTGCACTAAATTATCTATTTTTGTTCCTTCACCAATGACGGTTGTGCCTAATGTTGCACGGTCAATAACCGTATTTGCACCAATTTCCACATCATCTGCAATAACTACAGCTCCAACATGAGGAACTTTTAAATGCTGCCCTGCATCTAACGTATATCCAAAACCATCTGAGCCAATAACCGTAGATGCATGAATACTAACTCTCGCACCAAGCTTAGATTTATCATAAATAGTTACGTGAGGATGAATAGTTGAATCATTCCCGATACTAACATCATGGCCAACATGCACATGACTTTTAATTACACAGTTATCACCAATGACACAATTAGATTCAATAACTACATATGGCGCAATTGATACGTTTTTGCCTATGGTCGAAGTTTTATCGATTACCGCTGTAGGGTGAATTGAGGCTTCTGGGATATGCTTTGGATAAAAATGATTTAATAACTTAATAAATGCTACAAATGGATTTTGTACTCGAATAATCGGTTTACTTAAGCTTTCAATATTATTTGCGACAATAATTGCAGTGGCATTTGATGCTTCTGCTAGTTTTAAATTATCAGAGCCTTCAGCGAAGACTAAAGCATCAATGGCAATATTATCTATTGGCGAAAGAGCTGTAATTCTTAAATTTTTATCACCAATTACAACACCTTGAACCAAGGTGGCTATTTCCTCAAGTGAAGCATTCATAGCTAGCCTTTTAATCATGCAAAATCTGGCAATTATAGCGTTATGTTGGATAAGTTGCTATCTTTGCATGATAGTTTTGTTACTGATATCTTTTTAGCAATATGGCAGCATTAGCTCCACCGAAGGCAAAATGGTTGGATAGGGCTATATCTATTCGTTTTTCTCTTGCAATATTCGGTACATAATCAAGGTCACAGAGCGGATCTTTTTCTTGTAGATTAATAGTTGGGAGAAGTAAGTCATGTCTTAGACTTAATGTTGTTGCAATAATTTCCATGGCTCCTGCAGCTCCAATTGCATGCCCCGTCATTGCTTTTTGGGCAGTAATTGGGATTTCATAAGAGCGATCGCCAAAGACCGCTTTAATAGTTTCAGTTTCTGTTATGTCATTTAATTGTGTTCCGGTGCCATGAGCATTTATATATTGCACATCACCAGGCGTAAGTCTTGCATCATCAAGGGCTGCATTAATAGCGCGTGTTTGGCCTTCTGAATTTGGCGCGGTAATATGATAGGCATCGCAGCTTGCGCCAAAACCAATAATTTCCCCATGAATTGTAGCTCCGCGAGCTTTAGCATGATCTAAATCTTCTAAAATTAAAATTCCAGCACCATCTGCCATAACTAATCCGTCGCGCGATTTTTCAAATGGGCGACTTGCTTCGGATGGGCGCTCATTTTGTGTCGACATTACGCGTAATTTACACCATGCCGCCATAATTGTTTCCCAAACTAAAGATTCAGTGCCGCCACATAAAGCCACTGATAATTTACCATTAGAAATTTGTTGGTATGCATTGCCTATTGCTTCAGCTGAAGATAAACAAGCATTGGAAATAGTTGAATTTGGTCCGCCAAGGCCAAAAGCAATGGCAATATGATTGGCAACAGAATTAGGCATCCCACGAATTACGGTAAGAGCTGGAATTTTTCTCCAACTTTCATTATAAAATATTTTGTAAGCGACCTCTAATTCAGGCGCACCACCTAAGCTTGTGCCAATAAAGGTGCCTGCATTCGCTAATTCAGCAGGAGTGAGGCCTGCATTTAAAATAGCATGGTGCGCACAGTATAATGCAAATTGGGTCACGCGAGGGTAACGTCTAGCTTTATTAAATTCAGGTAAATGATCTAGTGATAAATCAGTAATTTCGCCAGCAATTTGGGTAGTATAAGGAGTGGGATCATAAGACTTAATACGTTTTATTCCACATTCGCCATTAATTGCAGCTTGCCAAAATTTTTCAAGGCCACTCCCGATGGAGGAGGTGATATCCATTCCCGTAATTACAACCCTTTTTTTCATGCCTTATCCTCATCGTAATTTTGACGTTATCCATCGCGTCAAGCTGCAAAAAGCTTATATTAAATGCTGCGCAAATTTTAACAAATATTTCGTGAATAGCCAGAACTTTTTTAATTTTTAAAATTTTAATTTATCTATAGCAATCCCCCAATAATCATATGCATTATTTACTTTAAAGTCTAGGCGTGTATATAGCTGTATTGCGTTTATATTATTTGTAGAAACAGTTAGTTTTAAGTTTTTTTGATTGGCATTTAGGCAAAAGTTTACGCAGCGGGTTAGTAAGGCGCTACCAAAACCTTGACCTTGGAATTTAGGCAAAATTGCAATATCAGTTAGCAAAGCGTGGTCTTGTTGCCAGCAGATATGTGCCTTTCCGATAGGAACATTAGATTTTAGCGCTATAAAAATGGTGTATTGTGTATCGTTAAGGAGCTGGTGCAAACGTAAATTAAGCTCAGTTTCTTGTTGATTAAAGCAAGCGTCATCAATGGCAGATAATGATTCTATATCTTCAATTGTAGCTTTGCGTATGTTTAAACCCAAGTCCTTAGGCAATAATTTTATAGAACTTTTGCGATGAAGTTCAAATTCACTACTTTGGTAAGAAAAATTTAAAATTGATAGCCAGGTATTATTTAGGCCATTTGGGCTTGAGAAAATAATAGCCCTAATATTTTCTGTTAAAAGAAGCGGGATGATTTGTTGTAACATAAGGGTAGCAATCTTACGCCGCCTATATTTTGGATCTACCATAAGAGCGATTTCACAAGCATCAGCATAAAAAAAGTAAGTGCTTAAAAAGCCGATTAGCTTTTCTTGGTGATAATAAAGAATGATACTTGGTCGTTGGCGTTTAGATTGTAAAATATGAGGGTAATTAGCAACGATATTACCATCATATTTTTTGCATCTATTACAAAGCTTATTAAAATCTTCTAATTCTTGGTTCTGAAGATTAAAAATTTGTTTTTTGATTATTTCCATTTATTGTAACAATGGCTTAATTTCCCCACCATGTAGCATGGCACGCTTTATAACTTTGCGGCCATAGGTAAAGCGAGCAATAACATTAGTAGTAAATTTATTGATCATATGTGGTAAAAATGGCATTGGCCGTAATATATCAATAATTAATACCGCACGAAAATCATCACTATTATTTTTAACTTCATGTGGCCAAGAATCATCAAATAAAACAGCTTGTCCTTCTTGCCATTGATATGGTTGATTATTTACGATAATTTGTGGCGGATTATTTTTAGGAACATTAATACCTAAATGATATCGTAGATACCCAAGATAAGGCCCTTCATGTAATGGAATTGATTTTTGTGGATCGAGAATTGAGAAAAAGGCTTGGGTTAAATTAGGAATATCTTTTAAAATTTTGCAAAGATTTGGACATAAAGTTTGCGCGTCTTTAAGTTCATAACCTAAAAGATGAACCATAAAAACATTCCACTTTTTTTCACAGGCATTTGATATTTCAGCCTCTCCTGGATCTATGTCATGATAACGCGGTAAATTTGGGGTGTTAGTTTTTATATTTTCAAATTCTTGGCGAATCACTTCATAATTATCGGTAATATTATTTAAAGCCGGACAAATTTGATTAATATCAAAAAAAGTTGGCCGTTTTTTATATCCCACATAACGTGCAAAAAAATTATTTAGTTTTGACTTAAAATAATGATAGTCCATGTTTATCTCGACAAAAATATATAGTTAATTAAAATTTAAGTAATTTCCCGGGGTTATTGAGAAGTTACAAATTCAATGGCTACATTAAACTATGCGTTGGAAAAAAATGCAAATGTAGCCGTTTTTTATTAAGGATTAAAATAACTTAAATTATCTTCATCCCTCAATATTCGTTCTCGTTGCCTAATGATCCCCCGACTACTAAAGAATTGCGGAGTGTTATCTAAAAATATATCAATCGCGCGTAATTTCGCCCGGTCTTTTGCAACATCAAAGATTTTTTCAGCATAACGCTGAGTGCAGCCAAGTAATGGAGCTAGCATTAGTGCCACTGTTGGATAATGTAGATAACTGCGTAGCATGCGACGAATAATGTCATCATAATGGTTGGCATAAAGCCAAGCTTGTCTAAATGATAGCTTTTTTTCATCCATTAATTTTTTGATTTTTATAGTGCTATTGCAAAACCATGGGTCAATTAAGGTTGCCGAAATATTGGTGGCTAATTTTTGGACGTATTTTGATTTTAAACCAGGATTTTCTTCAAATACTCTCGCTTGTTCAAGTTCTTCAAATTTTATTTCATGATGTTTACGGATAATGAAATTCAAAGACTCTGTGAAATCTTCATCTTTTTGAATCTCCGTGAATAAAGCCTGTAATTCTTTTATGCTTTGCGAGGATGCAAAGAGATAAACTAAATTTTCATATTCTTTAGTGGTTACATCAGTTATATCAAGTTCGTCTAAATAGTAATGAATAAGGTCGATTCTTAAATATTTTCCTGCTTGGATGAGGCTATCAATAGCGGTAAAATCGCCTGTTTTTAAGGTGGTAATGACAGGGATTAATTCTTCTTGATAAGCTCTAGCAATTGATAGCACCTCTCTAAATGCCGGTTGTTGTGTTTTTAAAGCTCTATGCGCTGAAATTAATTCAGCAGCATTTTGGGATAACATGCCTTTATGGGCGATAATCTCTAGCATTTCATCATGAGAATAATTTGGCAATTCTATTTTTAGTAATCGCCGATATATTGCATTACTGAATTGATTTCTTCCTGCAAGTGTAATGGGATTTTGGGTGCCAATTATCATAAATCCAGGATATGCTGCTTTTTGACCATCAAGGGTTATTCCCATTAATAAGGCGTTTAATAATCTTTCATTGATAGGGAAGCAATTGATTTCATCAATGACGACGACAGCACCTTCATTAAAGGCTCTTAATAATAACTCTTCTTTCGTAGTAGCACTCATACTGGCTGGCAAATGATAATAACGCTTTTGGAGATTCCTGGTGGCATATCCTCTGGTATGAAGCAATGCAAGCACCATTTCAGATTTACCTTGGCCCGGAGCACCTTCTAAAATCACACCACCTAAGCCACCAGAGCGTTGGCTTTCATTGAAAAAGCGCGTTGTATTTTGGCGCGACTCTCTTAATGATAAGATGGTATGTAATATATTAAGTGGGTCAATACGTGAAGATGTAACATAGAAATCTTGGAGCTCAGGTATGGCGGGTCTAGGTAATTTTGATTTATAAAATTTTTCTTGGAAAGTTGGTAATAGGGCAGAAGGCACCAAAGTTTGACTAATTTGGTAGCCAAAATAATATGCTGTTACCACTTCATCAATATTACAGTCTATTTTTAATTTTTGACAATGAGCAATAGTTAGCAAGGCCATCATTTGTAATTCCCGTGGGGAAATTAATAATTCAGCATGGGAATTTTGACAAAGGAAACGATAGTGGTTAAGTAATTCAGTGCAAATAATTAATTGGGTGTTTTTGGTAAGTCTAGTACCATTAAATAGAGGAAGTAATAGATCATGATATAGTACGCTACTCGGCATAGGTTCAAATACTAGCGCCTGCCCGTGACGTTCAAAGAAAGATGCAAGTTTACGTTCTCCTCCAATATTCAAAGGATTGCCCGCAAAAATCATTTTGTGCTTGTCGGTTAAAAGATGATATTGGCCTTGAATGAGAATGCCATGATGCTTATTATCATAAAGCCCTTCAAATTGGGTTCTATCACTTGAGCTTAAATTATCTTCATCCCAAAATAAGTATTTAATTAAGTCAGGACTTTCATCCAATGCCCAAGCTAAAAGTCCTGATTCACCATAATAAAGGTTGCTTATTCCTGTCTGGTGAAGGACTTTGGTAACAAAGGTAGTTTTACCAACTCCAGATAATCCAGTTAAAAAAACATACGGTGATTGTGATAGTATGGCTTTCACTTGCAGAATACGGCATTGCTGAAAGTTTTTTGCATTTACTATTTCTAGATTATCTCCCGGATCTTTTTGGCTTGCAGATAGGCAGGTTAAGCCATCGTAGGTTGCATCACTTGATACACCAATATAAGTAGCAATAAAATCTTTACGATAAGTAGCAATAAAATCTTTACGGGTTTTAAGTTTTGCTAAAGGTTCGGTAGCAAGATAGGGTATAAGCGATTCCCAAACCTCTCCTAAAGCTTTACGTTTATCTGCTTCCGATACTATATGTTTTTGTTCGGCTAGGTAAGGAAAAATAGATTCTTCTTCGCTAAGAAGAATCAAGCGGCCTTGAGCACTTGTTTGTTTTAATCTTTCGAATAAAAATGGATCTAATCCATTTCTAAATTCATCTGAAAACCGGCCTTTAAGGATTATGGTTTTTACTTGTTCTAATAAATTGATTAGGGCACATGGAGTTTTTTTAAATGAAAATGGCGAGCCTTCTTGCCGTTCTATTTTAAATAATAAATCAGATGCAGAACATTCTGATATATCTATGATTATTGCTTTGGGATATTTTTGTTTGATTTGGAAAAGGGTAGTATCAGACTCGGTACTATAAATTGATTGTGTTTCTTCAATGACAGATAATTCAGCATGTATTTGATCATGCGGATCATTTCCAAAAATATGTGGGAATGTAGTGTCTTTTGCAAAGAATATTCGAAGTGTTACCCCATGCTTTTTGCTTTCTGCGAACAACATAGCCCAAATATCATCTGACACTGTTCGGGTAAGATAAACTCTTAAGGTTTTCGATTGGTTGGTTGTTGCTTCTTGTTCAATTAATCCCGGAACCTGTGTAAGGCGAGAACCTTGGATCTCATTATGGGTAAAAAAATCATTAACCGTGCTGGGATTAAGAATCTTTGAGATTTTAGATAAACTAATTTGCAAAGAAAGATGGTCTTTAAAAGACGACCAATTGTAACCTTCGCTTTGATTAATAGTTAATTTAGTGGGAAGTTTGATATCACATTGATCTCGCTTAATGTATCTTAAAAGCGAAGCTTCTTGCCAAAATCTACAAAATTCCTTGTTTTGCCATAAACCATTTTGTATTTCTATGGCTTTTGATTCCCTTAACGCTTTTTGCAGTTCTCCTTCCTCATAAACCCATCCGCCATCTGGAGTAGGACGCCATTGTCCTAAAAGACGTTGTTCCCAATCGGGGGCATGATATAAATTAATTACGTGATATGTCTCTGTATTTTCTAGACTTTTGGGCGCAGGCAACTTAGGAATAAAGCTTATAAGATCTTCAGAGGAAATAGGACATATTCCTCTATTATTGCCAAAGCGAGAATAAAAATCAGGCCCCGGAACAGTATCGCGATTATATTGATCAATCAAGCCAATGATCAATATATCATCAGGCACTTCAGTGCCATTGACTTTACGTTTATCATCAATGAGTGAATTAAAGCAAGCCAAATCTTGGCTGGTAAAATTCGCATAATTAACCATTAAAATCGGAGAAGGTTTATCTTGTTTCCTTGCATGCTTTAAAAAATCATATAATGGACCGCCAAGACCTTTATGTATCACGCCTCGGCCATCGGTATTTTGAATCATATAATCTGCAGAACACGCAAGATCATCTGGTGAATGAATATAAAATATTTGATGCTCGTTCCTTAGACAATAAGACCATAGCCCATAATGCATAGCATCTACATTATTGGCATCCCTACATTCTATTAACAATTTCTTGTCAGGTGCTTTTAAGCAGTCTCTAAAGTAATCATCTACTGATAATTCCACTGTTGCTGATTTTCCCACGCGTTGAAGGGAGCTAAGAAATTGATCGAATAATGGACTGTGATTATTTTTATTATCTTGATTAATGGGGGCGCTTGGCATTTTAATCTGAACGTCAGCTGGATAACCACCAAGATCACATTGAATCCAGTTCCCCTTTACTTTAATTTCAATAAAGGCATGACATTCATTGGTAATAATTCGTATGGGAAATTTATCTTTATAATGATGAGTGAAAGCAAAAGCTCGGTGTCTACAGGCTCCCTTCCTTTGGGTGATGATGGCATTAAGGTAATCTTTACCCGTGTGCACTGAATCTTCATCGTCAAAATATAATTCACCTTCTGTAAATGCTGCAAAGAGTTTTGTATAGTCGCGAATATCTTCTGGACAAGGGCTATCTATAGGAACATGAAGCCTAAATTGAATATTGACCTTGAGGAGCATGTCATAATTTCCATCAGGTTTAGGTTTTTGTCTAATGTAATAGAGGTTATCGCGATAAGAATATTTAATTTCTACATCTTTTAAAGTGTTGTAACCAACCATCCGCTCTAAAGGAGAAAGAGATGCTAGAGCCACCCATTTATTAGATTTTAAGATTAACTCTTGAATTCCTTCATAATTAGCGGGTTCAGTGCTGAAATCCATGGTAAATAATTCTAAATCTCCCTCTTTTTTTTGAAAGAATGCATCTTTTATTTTGCAAGGCTTTGGATTAGTTTCTGTTGATTGAAAGACATCTAATCTATAGCTAGATGGATGAATAACTTTTTGATCATTTAATGAGGAAAAAATATGTATTACATTATAAAGTTTTGTTTTATGACCTGTATCTGCATCGATGATTTGCATGTCACGTTGTGAATTGAATTCATAACTAATATCTGTAACACCGTCTTGGATGACTCGAGTAGAAGGGGCAGGAAGATCTTCTTTGTATATTTTTAATTTTTTTTCGGTCATTTCTCTATTTAGCAAAGGGGCTGCCTGATATAGCATCTCTAAGTTAGTTCGGCTGATTTTGGTATCAGAAAAATTACATTCTCTAAGGTATGGCAGGCATCCAGCTTTAATTGTAGAAAAACTATTATAGATAATGTCAATGCCTTCAAAATTAAATATTGCTATATCGGGCGCTATTCCAAAACAAACTTCAAGATCATAAGCTAAGCAAATATCATCATCTAATTGTGAGTTTAATGTTAAGCTTCTAAGGAAAGGAAAAAGATTCTGCGGTGGTTTAGAAGATCCAATATCACATAACTCTAAGGAAAGACTTTCAAGATTCGGTGCTAAATAGGAAATAATAATTAACATATTGGGTTTATTGGAAGGTGTATCAGTATAGAAAGATGAGTAAGTAATTTCTTTTAAATATTTTAGTGGGTTACGTATGATAGTTTTTGATCTATCAGAATATAAGTTTGGTAAATCAAAATCGATGTCTTTTAAATCAAGGGTTTCAAGTGCTGGGAAGGCCTCACATATGGCATTAATATCGTCTATATTAAGAGTTGGAACTGCGTTATTGCTAAAGTCTTTTTCTAACTTAAGTATTTTCAGGTGAGATTTTTTGTTTGGTGTAAGTGATTTTGTTTCTTTGATGTTAGATATAAATTTAAGTTCTTCAAGATTAGGAGCTTTTTCGATCAAGTTTTGTAAAATAATAGATGTATTAATATTGCACGCTTCTAAGTGAATCATTTTTAACCGATCTAATCTTGCAGAAATAGAAGTAATGCTTAAGTTTGTTTTAATTAAAATAAGATGTTGAAGATTTGGTGTGGAATTGATTAATGTAGAAAAAAAACCATCGTCTATCGAGGTGTGCGATAAAATCAACTGTTTAAGTAACGGTAAGAAAAAAGGAAGTGGGCTTGAAAAGGATGATTCCTTAATCACGTTATTATAATTAAATTCAATTATTTTAATGGTTTTACTAAAGGCCTGCAATATAGCTGAAACTTGATTTGTAGTTATAGGTTTCTGGCCGAAATCATAAAATAAGATTTGTGAAGTCGAGAATTTTTTTAGGTATTCCAGATGTTTAGGAAGATTTTTAAGCCATTCAGAAGTGATATTAAGGTGGCTAATTTCAATGTCTTTCATCCCATCAAGAAGCAGTTTAATTCTTTCTAAATTAATTTTATTAGGGAATGTAACTTTCTTCAAATTTGGTAGTATCTTAGTTAAAGATTTAAAATCATCTGAAGTTATCGTTGAAACTGTTAAATCTAATTCATAAAGTTCTGATAGACAGATTGGAGTTTCTGTAGGAATATTGGTCAGAGTACTAATTCGCATTTTTTTCAGACATGCTGATTTCGATAATTCTTGGGTAAATTTGTTTAAATCTAGAGGGCACTGGATTTCGGCAGTTAAATATTTAAGTTCGTGCATATGGTCTAGTTGTACATCTGATTTTATGTCGTGCTCACGGTAATTAAAACTGCGGATACTTTCTAAAATCTTTGCTTTAGGAAATAGTTGGCTTAATTGCTTTAATGTACTATCTTGCCTTGAATAATTTATATCATCTAAGATTATGGTATCAAGCTCAGGCTGTGATTGTGAGATAAGTTTGGAAAAAAAAGTGATTGGTATATTTAAATCAGAAGCTATTAACAACATTACTTTGTAAAAAGATAAACAGCGTTTCTGTGGACCTTTATTTTGATGTAATAAATAGTAAATCCAATAGTCATCAAGTATAAGCAGTTCATCCGCTTTTATTTTATAGTTGGTGCCGGCAACTTCTCTAATAGATGATAGATCATGAGGAAGCATTTTTATACGCTGTTCTTCATCTTCTAGTATCTTTTCCATATTTCCTGGTTCTAGGCATAAAATTTCACCTGCTTGCCATATATAAACCTGAAATCCTTCTAAAATCAAAGCGTTTAGCTCTTTAATTATTCGCTTAATTTTATCGTTTGACCATGAAAAAGCAGTCCAATCAGCAACAATTAGTTTTTTATTTTTTTCTTTAGAGGTAGATGAATCATCAATCCAACAAGGAAGTCCTTTAAGCATTCGATTTATATCAAATTTTAATGAGGGTGTAGGTTGACGTCGATATACGATGCTATTTTGACGATCGGTGTAGTAAAATTTTTTAGGGTAACGCATTGTTTTTTTCCAATATTTTATGGTCAGTTGACAATTAATTTTACGAGACGATCCAAAATGTCGACGAACCCCATCCACATTACGCTAAGGGTAAAATTATACCATGGTGCACCTTGTTTGCGCAATCTTTTGGGGTGGTAAACATAGGAACAAAGATATTATTGGTGGTGCAAGATCGTCTAAATTAATTCAATTTTAATTGATTGCTACATTTGGTAATAAATAAGATGTAGTAATTTTTTAAAAATCTAATTTTATAAATGAGCAGAATGATATACATTATTTAACTTTTAGATTGGTTAACTTTATGGAGATTTTATGAAAAAATTGAGTTTTGAAATAAGACGGTATGTTGATCTTAAATTATTAACCCAAAAACAAGCGGAAGGATTCACCTCTATTGAACGAGCTAATCTTTCATTAACAGCGGTTTTTGATTTGGTAAAAGGCAAATATTTAACTATTGATAGGGCCTCGGGTTTGAATTATCTTCATCTAATGAATCTTAAATCAAATGTCGTTCAAAACTTTATCAAAAGTGGAGATTTAAAGATTGAGGAGGCCTTAAGATTGAGCTCTACTGAAAGATCTAATCTGGAGTCGCCACGAATAAAGCTTTTGATAGATAGTAAAACTTTAACTCTTAATCAAGCTATCAGTTTGACCAGTTTGCAAGAAATGGTATTAGGATCGGAGGTTATAAGTGATTTAATACTAGATCGAACATTGACGTTGGATAAAGCCTTAACACTTGATGACAACGCTATAACAGCATTATCTGATGCAGTAACTCGGCAAAAATTACGAGAAGGTCAGCTAACGATTGACCAAATTATGGCTCCACCCGTTGCTACTCCAAGTCAAGTAAGACCAGGCTATGGAGGGTTTTTCCAGGCAGCAGCTTTACCAGCCACCTCTATTTATGGCGCAGCGCGATGGGCTCTAGGCTATAAGTAATAAGCAGTCCTCTGGTGGGGTACGCTATCGCTCATATCAGTCCTCACAAGTTAATTTTAACTTGGAAAATGAGAGGAATCCGAGCCACAACCGTTAGGGAGTGGAGTTCTTAAAATCCCCACTCCCTAACGGTTGTGGCTCAGATTCCTCCAGACAATGCAGTCCATGTAGCCTTGATGCTGCATAGCGTAATCAAGGTTTTCATTCCCAAAAACAAAGACCATCCATACCCTTAAGTCTCTAGTTCTAATAAACCTTGATTACGCTATGCTGCATCAAGGCTACAATGCTTTGTAACTTATGGGTAATGATATGGCTATCGCTTTGCCCACCATACATAATGATGAGTTTACTCCAACCATAAAATTATGTGCTAAAATTAAACAAAGGAATGATATATTATATAAGGAATTTTCATGAAAGTTCTCGTGGTTGAAGATACATACATAGCTCAAAAAATGATTGAATCGATGTTTACTCGCCAAGGATGTGAAGTTGATCTAGCAGATAATGGTTATCAAGGTTTAGAAATGGCGCTTAAACGCCAATATGATATTATTTTAATGGATATAGGTCTTGGGGCGGGTCCTGATGGTTTTGAAACAACAGCCAACATTAAAGCTCAATCAGAGTTAAATAAAACAACGCCAATCTTCGCAGTTACCGCACATAATGAAGAAGAATTTAAACAAAAAGCAATTGAATATGGAATGGACGGGTATTTTAACAAGCCATTTACCCCAGAAAATGCAAAAGCTGTTATTGATTATAAAAACTCTAAAAAAAGTATTTAAATCATAAAGGTTTTTTAGTCTCCAATCTGATAATCATCACTTAAAATATCGTCTATTAAGGGGCGTTTTAATGGTAGGGTGCATATAAATGTCGTTCCTTTATTGACTGCAGATATCACCTCAATTTCACCATCCAAATCATTAATTAACTCTTTCACTACATGTAAACCAAGGCCTGCACCTAAATATTTGTTTTGGTTGGCCGGATGCACACGGAAAAATTTTTCATAGATTAATAATTGATTTTGAGATGATATTCCAATTCCTGAGTCAGAAATAATAAGTTGTAAGATAAGGTTTTTTTCATCTATTTTTTTACCTGGTTTAACATTAATAGTAACCCCACCCGTTTCAGTAAATCTAAGTGCATTGCTTAAAATATTTAGAATAATACGTCTTAAGCGAATAGGATCGCTTATAAATACGGTAGGTAGATCATGTGCATAGTCAAAATTTAAGCTTAACCCTTTTGATTTTGCTGTAGCTTGCTCCATAATAACGATCTTTTCTATAAGATTTTTAAGATCAAATTTTTTATCAATGATTTCGTGGTATTCAGCATTATTTCGTGAAAAATTAATAATATCATTTAATAAATCAAGAAATTCTTTGGCTGATTTCCAGGTGAGATCTAGCAATTCTTTTTTTTCATGATTAGTTTCAGACTCAGCCAACATTTGCACAAGGCTATAAACTCCACTAAATGGAGTTCTTAATTGATGCTCCATATTACGCAAAAACTCTGATTTAGCCTTACCGGATGCTTCGGCTTTTTCTTTTTGTGTTATTAGCTCAATTTCTGTTTTCTTAAGCTGAGTAATATCAACAGAAATACCAACCATGCCTATTATTTCTTGATTATTTTTTCGAAGGGGCGTTTTTGTGGAAAGATAAGTGATTTCTTTACCATCTTTTAAGGTGGCAGGCTCTTCAATGACAATAGTTCGTCCATGATCCATAACCTCTGAATTAATTTTATCTAGATCATTTGGTAAACTTCCGGCATTAATATTCCATGGTAAATCTTTATTTTTTTTACCTATAATTTCAAATCGTGAATTAAGACCAGACGATTTTGCTTGGTTGTCATTGCATCCTTGATAGACATTTTCTTTATTTACCCAGTATACATTGCCAGGCATAAGGGCAAGAATATTTTCTAAAGTTTCTAATTTTTGTGACATTTCATCTGGGGAACCATTCGGATAAAAGTTATTTTTAGGAATTTTAGGTTTAAAATAAAGTGTTAAGCAAACTACAGCTCCACAAGTCAGCATACTTAATAGATAACCTATGGCGATTACTTTGTCTTTATGGATTATTCCATAAAGCACTGCAGATAATTGAATAAGTAAAAATCCTGAAAACATTGGTAAGGAAATAGCCTTTGATGTTTTTTCTTTAACAATTTTCAGAGCTTGAGGGATAAACAACAGTGCATTAATGAATAGCGCAATGCTAAATACTAGGTTAATTATTTCTGTTAGTA
Source organism: Legionella genomosp. 1 (assembly GCA_945901965.1). Classification (GTDB taxonomy): domain Bacteria; phylum Pseudomonadota; class Gammaproteobacteria; order Legionellales; family Legionellaceae; genus CAMDMN01. The sequence goes on from CAMDMN010000009.1 coordinate 15,293, forward strand.
CCCACATAATCACCCCATAATTTAATCAATCAAAAGAGATTCTGTTAACTCATTATCTATTAGTGTAAACCTTTGTGGATTAAATTGTTTCCTATTTTTAAATTTTATTGCAACTGCATGGAGTAATTCTTTATGAAAGGGGAGAACATAGCGTCTGTGGGTTTCATCCATAGCGAAATTCCTCTTGCTAGGATAAACTTCAAAATGGCAATCTAGCTCAGGCCATAAGCACATGGCGGTGCATTCTTCCAGTAAGTAATCGAAACATAACTGATAACCCCTTGCCATGTTAAAATCAGATTGACTAAACAGGCGATTAAAGTAACGTGTTAAAAATTCATTAATGGTGTTATCAAAAATTTCAGCAAAGCTTGCATCTTTGGTGATCGCATCTTGAAGAGTTTTTTTCTTGGTAAGGTAATTAGGGTTTTTAAGCCAGTGATCCCATCGAATAATACGGCTTAAGTTGTTCATTTTGCTGTAATATTGTTCATTTCTTGACAGCCACAGATCGCCTTCTTTTACAGAAATTTGATAAAATTCTTCGGCACTTTCCTTCCTATCAAGAACCATGGTATGTCTTTGTAAACTATCATCTATCATCATGATGCATTCTTTAAATGAATCGTTAATCAAATTCACTGTGGCATCAAATTTTTCATCTTCATGCACTTCTTGACCAACACTTATCGTCAATAAACATCTGGAACTATTGAATTTAGAGCGATTTAATTCGTCCACATATCTATATACCGCTTTAATATTTGCCATATAAGCCCCCTGCTCACCACAATAAGAAGCGTATAATTTAACATTTTGTTGTAATTTTGTCCATAAAATTTTAACAGGCACAAGTAAATAATCCTACTTTCTTAAAAATTTCTTTTTAGGTCTCGATAAAAATTTTCATGCATTCCTAGGGCAATTAACAGTCGCTCCATTGCATCCCATTCATAAGCCAGGAGCATTTGTTGTTGATTGACTTTAAATTCACATACATATACTCCGGATAAATCGCCTTTTTTCTCTTCGCCAATTTTAGGGTTAATTATGATGGAGCGTATAGCTTCATTCACTTTTAATTTACATTCATTGGTCAATTTCTTATATGTTTTTTTAAAGCTTGGCATCTGCTTAACTTGAATATCACTCACCTTTATCCTCAAAATTAAAGGGTTCAGCTAAAGATTTGTCTTGGAGCTTGGATATAAGAGCCTCTTTAATAAACTCAATTGGTAAGTCAGGATTATCTAAAGCACATTTACCAAGCTTTGCCCAATATTCAATTTGGTGTGGGATGGAGCGGAATTCTGCTGATGCGACTTTTTTTGCGTCATTATATATTGTTTCGTCAATTCTAATTGGAATGCCCATGATTCACCTACATTTGTAATTTATTGCTACATTTGTAGTATGTGGTAATAAACAAGATTTAGCAATTTTACGACTTATTGAGAAGTTACATATACCCTAACTAACCATAAAAAATGCAATAAATATCAAACTTAAAATAATTAACAGTGGATTAAATGTTTGGCGTGTAAATAATTTCAATACGGTATATATAATTATCCCACTGCCGATGCCATCGGCAATTGATGAGGTAAATGGAATCATCATTATTGTGAACATGCAGGGCGCTGTTTCAGTAATATCATCTAATTTTAATTCACTAATATTTTTCATCATACAACAGGCCACGTATAGTAACGCGGGCCCCACCGCAAAAATTGGGATGGCTTTGGCTAAAGGAAAGAAAAATAGGGTTAGGATAAAGCCCGCAGCAACGACTATGGCTGTAAGTCCCGTTCGACCACCAGCTTGAATTCCTGCTGCTGATTCAATGAAAGGTGAGGTGCTGCTTGAGCCTAATACTCCAGCAAGGGCAGAAGCTGCGGCATCGGCAGTTAAACATTTGCTTAAGCGATCGGAATAATTCGGTTGTTTTTTAAACATGGATTGATTAAATAGGCCTATCAAAGTTCCAGTCGCATCAAATACGGCAATAAGAAAAAAAGTAAATGTAGCCTTTATTGCTGTCATATTTGTAAGATTAGAAAAATCAAGCTGCATAAACGTGGGCTTTATTGAGGGTGGTAATGATATTAATCCATGCCAAGAAGTTAGGCCTAAAATTAAGCTAATTACGCTAATAAAAAGAATTCCAATAATAATAGCGGCAGGCACATGAAAATAATCAAGCGCTAAAATGAATATAAAACCTAGAAAAAATAAAAGACTTTCAGGACGAGAAAGATCGCCAAGATGCATTAACGTATGATTGCCACTTACAATTAGTTGATTGGTTTGCATGGAAATTAATGCGATTAATAAGCTAATTCCAATAAGAATCGCAATTTGTAAATTATGCGGAATGGCTTCGATTAAGAGCTTACGTAAGCTCGTTTGGCATACAATAAAAAATAAAACCCCAGATATAAAAACCATAGCCAAGGCATGTTTATAGTCAATGCCTAAACCTTGAACCACGCTATAGGTAAAATAAATGTTTAATGCCATTCCTGGAGCTATGCCAATAGGTGCATTGGCAAGTAAACCTGTAAGCAATGTGGCAAATGCAGTAACTATACAAGTAGCTGTAAATGCAGCTCCTTGATCCATTCCTGCATCATGTAAAATGGCGGGGTTAACGAAAGCAATATAAACCATGGTCAGGAAGGTCGTGATCCCTGCTACAATTTCAGTTTTAATTGAATCATTAGATTTAAAGTTATACATATGCCCTTAATAATATTAAAAATAGTAATTTAATACATCGAATACTATTTCAATGGAAATTAATATAATTATAATTATTTCAAGACTTTTGGCATGGCGATTTTCTAAGTAACCATTAAACATATCGAAAATTTCGTTGATAGTGTCTAGGCGATGATTAATGGCATTAACGCGTCGTTGAATATGTAAATAGCGCTCGAGCATTATAAAATGCACTTCAAGTGTTGGGTGCTGCCAAAAATATTTGGGATGATAGAGGAAATTAGATATCAAATTTAATTCACTTTTTGCCACAAGAATTTCACCGATGACATGGCGAATATGGTCGCGAGAAACAGTTATCCCACCTTTATTAGATAAGCTCATAATTAAAGGTGTGTATTTCTCAATCAAGGCTTCAAGGATCGTTTCAAAATATTGTAATTTTACTGATTGAGAAAAACCATAAGATACACTTAATTTTAGTTCATCGCTATCCTCATCCATAATCAAACAGTCAACGTCAAAAAAATCATGGGGTTCAATAGCTGTTTTATCACCAATTTTATAGCTAAATTCATCGTGAACTTTAAATGAGATTGGTCTATCAACAAAAAGGCGGATGGTATCTAAATATGCTTTCATTTGATGCCTTTTAACACCCCAGCTAACAACAGTGCCATTTTTAAAAACAAAGACTATAATTTTTGTCTCGTCATTGGGGGTTAATTTTAAATAATCGCGTGATTTAATCGAAGCATAGCCTGAAAGCGCAGTTTTAAAATGCGTATCTAGGCGCGAAAGATCTATTTTATTAGCAATGCAGTAACTTAAGCATTCCATGATTAAATGTTACCTAAGTGAAAAATTTTTTGGTTACAACAAGTTAATTATCGTAACCAGATAGCTTAATTATTTATATACTATACGCTTTCTGCGGTTTCACGTCCAGGGTATGCTTTTTTTCTATCAGTTTTGCCGCCTAACCATTGCGGGCATACTTCAAGAATTTCAGCAATTTTATCAATTTGCTCATCTGTTGGTAAAACATGACCAAAGATCATGGCATTAGCTAAATGTCTTGTTACGCCAAAAACTTTTGCAACAGCCTTGGTTTTTTCAGCTAAATCTTCTGGTAAGCCTAATACTGATAATTCGCGGTTAAACCGCTGAGAAAATACTTTGCTATTCATCTCTTTTCGCTCCTTGAAAAAAATAACACTAACCTGTGGGTTTGACATCTAAACCATTTGCTTAAAAGCACATCTTGGTTAAGGTTGATTTCAAGACAAAGTAAAACCAATCAATCCTTGATTACGACTTAATCTTTATAACTTATTTTTTTTATAGTTTAAAGGGGATATTAAAAATAAATGTTCTTATTTTTTAATTAGTTACTTACCTACATATACGGCGCCTTACCAACCAATTCATACATAGAGTGCGTTCCGGCTTTACCCTTGACTTTTACTGTATCGATAAAACGGAATATAAATTGTTTTTTAACGGAATTTACTACATCTTCCGATACGATAATTTTTGCGTCATAGATTTTGCTTTGCGATACCAAGCGGTTAGTAAAATTAATGGTGTTGCCCATGACTGTATAATTAAGTCTAGAAGAGGAACCAATGTTTCCAACGATGGCTTTACCGGTATGTATGCCAATAGCGGTAATTAATTGTGGTTTTTTTTGCTTTTCCCAATTTTCATTTAGTTTTTCTAGGCGATCTTTAAATCTTAAGGCGGCCTCGCAGGCATGAAAACAATGTTTATCATCAGGAAGTGGAGCCCCCCAAAAGGCCATTATTGAATCACCTATGTATTTATCAATGATTCCTTTTTCATTGTAAATAATGCTGGATAATTCTTCAAAATATTCACCAAGATGGCTTAACAATTGTTTGGGCTCCATACTTTCTGAAATGGAGGTGAAATTTACGATATCAGTGAAACATATTGCAATGTTTTTATTATCTCCACTGATCCCAACCCCCTCACCACTTATGAGCAATTGGCGTACCAAGTCAGTTGGCACAAATTTTTTAAATGCTCTTAGACTCGACTTCATTGACTCCATGGAGTCGTTTAAAAAAATTATTTAA
>CAMDMN010000010.1 GCA_945901965.1 Legionella genomosp. 1
GTCGTTTTGATATATTTTAAGCCTAAAATTATTAGCAAACTCATCTGCAGGTCGATAAAAATTCATCTCCAATGGATTTTCAGTTGTTAACATCTCGATATGTTTAATATCAAAAACAGCGGTTTTTGCCGTGAAATTTGTAGTATAAACAGCAGGAAATGCATACTTATAACGGGAATATAAAAAATTTGCTCGCTCTTCACCAAAACTATCATCTAAAAATTGTCTTAAATCATCTGTCCATGAACGACCGACTTCAATTATTTTCCTTTCTATTTCTTTAAAATCATATTTAACATTATGATTACGATCTATCCTAATCATAAAATGAATACGTGCAAGAACTGATTCAGAAAAATATGTTGAGAAAGAAATCTCTAAAGCATTAAAACTTTCTTTTAAAACAAGTTCCATTTCATGTCTTAATTCAGTATTAAACTTCTCCCGAGGAACGTAAACAAGGCAAGAAACAAAGCGATGATAAATATCCATACGGGCAAACATGCGAATACGGCGACGCTCTTGCATATGAAAAATACCCATACAGATTTCTAACAATTCTTCATCAGTTCCTTGAATTAAATCGTCTCGCGGTAAGGTTTCAAGAATATTTAGTAAAACTTTTCCAGCATGACTGCGCTGATTTAACCCAGAATTATGCATAATTTGGGCAACTTTATGACGTAAAAATGGAATGTGTTTTGGATTGGTGTTATACGCCGCTGAAGTATATAAACCAATTATTCGACGCTCCCCTATCACATTGCCTTTAGCATCAAATCTTTTCACGCCAATGTAATCAGTATAAGTTTCGCGGTGAACGGAGGCTTTTGTATTAGTTTTTGATACTACTAAAATACGTGATGATAAAGTAAGTTCTCGAGCTTCTGGAGCCATTGCAGAAATACTTCTCGTAGATGCTTTATTTATCCCTTGGCGTAATAAACCATAGCCTGTTTCAGGTTTTGCTTGTAAAACAGTTTCATTTCCCTTTTTTATTAAATCGTAATCTCTAATACCTAGAAATGTAAAATGATGATCTTCTAACCACTTTAAAAATTCTTTAGTTTCTTCAACTTCATTTTCATCATTAGGTGTACTAACAGAATCTAATTCTGTAATTATTTCACGTACCTTTTCACGCATTGGCAGCCAGTCCTCAACTACTATGCGATTATCACTTAATGTACGTTCTAAGTTTTTTTGTAATTCCTCAAGCACTTTAATATCCGTTTGCCGATCAACTTCCATAAGTATTGGTGCTTCTGTAATGGTGCCTGCAGGTAAATTACTATTACGTGGATATATTTTAACAATATCGTTATCTTTATTACGTTCTACATACATACCACCCATATGAATTATTAAATGAGAAACCAAATCCATACGATTAACTACTAAACGTAATGAATCAACTAAAAAAGGCATGTCATCGCATATTACTTCTACTACTGTATGGGTTGTTTGCCATCCATGTCTTTCAAAATCAGGGTTGTAAATTTTAATTTTAATTTCATTCGGGGCTCTTTGCTTTATAAGTGCCCAAAAATTTGCAGCAGCACCATATAAATCTTCAATCTCCCATTCATTGAGATCATCAAGTGCTACAGTTTTATAAAATTGGCGCACAAACTCGCTACATAATGTAGCTTGTTTTGCTTCCATTTCTTGTTCAATTTTATTAACTACCGCATTAATAATAATGTCTTTACTTTGCTCTAACTTTTTTGACATTCTTAAACCTCAATTTAATACAAATTATTTGCGTAAATAATATATTATACTATGACAGATATTGTTTTTATATTAATAAACTCTAAAATTCCTTCTCTTGACAATTCTCGTCCAAATCCTGAACACTTAATACCACCAAATGGCAAATTAGGATCAGAAGCTACCATACCATTTACATAGCATGTACCAACTTCTATATCATTTATTGCGATTTGCTCCCCTCTTAAAGCATCTTTGGTAAATATTGAAGCACCCAACCCATAACGACTTTGGTTTGCAAGTTTAATAGCATCATCTTCATTTTTTGCATTTATTATTGAAAATACTGGCCCAAATAATTCATCGTCGAAGGCTTGCATTCCAGGGCTAACATTAGCCAAAATGGTTATAGGATAGTAAAAACCACGCCCTTTAGGTATCTTGCCACCTTTTAATAATTTCGCCCCATTTGCAATACTACTTAATACTTGTTCATGTAATTTTATCCGTAAGTCACCCCGCGCCATAGGACCAATTGTTGTATTTAAATCAAGCGGATCACCAATTTTATAATTATCAGATAATTTAATAATTTTCTTTGTTAATTCATCTATAACTTCATTTACAGCAATAATACGCTTTGCAGCAATACAAACTTGACCACAATTATTTAACCTGGAGCTAACAATACTAGCAGCAGCTGCAACTGCAGATCCAGCCTGCTCACTACCAGTTAATGTAACTGCTGAAATTTTTTCATGAGAAATTACATATGAAGCTAATTCATTATCTAATATAAAATGTTGAAATAAATTAGGTGGGAACCCTGCATCTTTAAATAATTCTGCAATTGCAATACCACTACCTGTAGTTATAGGCGCATGTTTTAAAATAGCAGCGTTGCCTGCCATAATCGTAGGAGCCGCAAAACGAAATACCTGCCAAAATGGAAAATTCCACGGCATAATAGCAAACACTACGCCTAATGGTTGATAACATACGGTAGATCTCTTATTTTCTAAATTATATATTTTAGGTTTTAAAAAATCTTCAGCATTGGATGCAAAATATTCACAAACATAAATACATTTATCAATTTCAGCTACTCCCTCATGAATAGGCTTCCCCATTTCAGCAGACATTATCTGCACATATTGCCCCTTTCTTTGCTTAAGAAGCTTTATTAAATTCAACATTAAAGTTTTACGGGTATTTATGCTTTCCTTTTGCCATGATTTATAACTATCATGAGCTGCATCGATTAGATTATTAATTTTTGTAATATCAAACAGTGAATATGTATTAATAATTTCCTCAGTTGCTGGATTTATTGTTTGAATTATCATTATAATTTTTCCATTGGTAAAATTTATGTTTAAAGATCTATTGTTTTTTTTATCATATTACGAGATCTTTAAATTAACTAGGAACATGAGTGTTAAAAGGTAATTAATGAATAAGAAACAAACAGACTACAAAATATCTAATTATATATTGGCATGGGCTGTACATGCATTTTCAGCGAGTGGTGCATTTATAGGTGTACTAACACTTCTTAAAATTTACCAACAAGAATATTTATATGCATTATGGTTAATGGGCATTACAATTTTTATTGATTCCATTGACGGTACTTTTGCAAGAATGGTACATATTAAATCTGTTTTACCAAAAATTGATGGAGCTCTTCTTGACAATATCATAGATTATTTAAATTATGTAATTACCCCATGCTTCTTCCTGCTCATAAAGCCTAATATGCTACCACATGAATTTGCAATATATATCGTTATTGCTATAACCATTACGTCAACTTATCAATTTTGCCAAGCAGAAGCTAAAACTGAAGATCATTTTTTTAAAGGATTTCCTTGTTATTGGAATTTAGTAGTATTTTATATGTTTATTTTTAATACTTCCATGACTATGAATGCAATAATATTATCAACCTGCTGTATACTAATTTTCATACCCATAAAATATGTATACCCATCACGAATTGATTACTTAACTAATTCTAAGAATTTAAAATTACTTATGCATATAAGTACATTAATATATGGTATTGTTACAGTTTATTTATCAATCGATTATCCAAATAATAATATTTTTTGCTTATATATTTCTTTTGGTTATATAATAATGTATCTATTTTTAAGTTTATATAGAACATTTTCACCTATGAAAATCATTAAATCTAGCTAAGTTATTATAGACTTTACTCAAATATTGATTAAAATATTGCTTATAAATTTTATTGGAAATTATCATGTTGTCATTTTTTAAAAATATAATTATTTTAACTTTACTTACAAACTATTCGTTATCATTTGCAAGTTCTTTCCCCCGAGGCTGTCAAGTTTCAGGATTTGGATATTATGAAAACTATTTAATTCTAAATGATAATGAAGAACAAAAGTTTTTTCTAATACAAAATAAATCAAATGCAAGCGTTGAATTAGAACACCACGAAGCAAATGAAACTTTTATGAGTCCTAAATTACATTCTAAATTAGATCCATCTAACTGGTCAGCTTTCGCATCAGACATTTCAAATTTACACTTTAAATGCTACACCCAAGATGGTGAAAATATATCCATATTAAATTGCTCTGATGTACTTGATGTATGCCAATATCCTAGAGTTAAATTTGCCCTATCTAATATGGGTAATTATTGGGTTTCAACCAATAAAGATCAAAGACAAGTAATAAAAGAGGCTGCGGCCAAAGGAATTTTACTGCGCTGGTGATAAATTGAGCAAGAAAACTAAAGAATATTTATTTATTACCATTGGAGTAATTGGCGCCCTTATAATACTTTTTGGTATTAGTGTTAACTCACATATAAATTATGTAATAGGTTCATCTTTATTATTACTAACCGCCTTTTATTACAAATACACATATTTTATTGCTCTAGAAATGATTATAATTGCAGGTCATGGAGCGGTTCTACTTGGTTTAGGGCATAATTCACAAATTATTCTGCCGATACTTCTTTGTATACAATTATTGTTTTATTATTTATTAAGTGGAAAACTTAATGATATATATCGAATAGTCGGAATAATAGGTATCGTTTTACTAACAATGGCATTTTCTTTTAATAATATTTTATATATTCTACTTGGTAGTATTGGCGTCGCAATTTTTTCCATTAATCAGGTTATTAAAGGAAAAACTATTGCCATAATTTGGGCTATTCTTAACATTATTGCTATATTTGTCACATTATATAAAATTATATAGTGAATTATTGGGAGAAGGATTTGGTTAAAACACTTTCATCAATGTTACCGCTAGGAACCAAAGCTCCTGATTTTTCATTAATAGATGTTGTATCCGGTAAAACTATAAATCTAAATGATGGACATGAATATTTTGCAACGCTTATTATGTTTATTTGTAATCATTGCCCATATGTCAAACATATTAATTCTGGTTTAGCTAAGCTTTCAACTGATTATAAAGCTAAGAATATTAGAATAATCGCAATCAATTCAAATAATATAGAAAATCACCCAGATGATTCACCAGATAATATGAAAATAATTGCAAAAACTGAAGGTTATCAATTCCCATATTTATTTGATGAAACTCAAGAAGTAGCAAAAGCCTATCATGCCGCTTGCACCCCTGATTTTTTTGTTTTTGATAAATATCATATTTTAGAATATCGTGGTCAATTTGATGACTCAAGACCAGGAAATGGTATAGATCTAACAGGAAGCTCAATTCGTACAGCCCTAGACTGCCTAATCACAGGTAAACCAATACCTGAAATTCAAAAACCAAGTATAGGCTGCAATATCAAGTGGAAATAAAGATTAAAAAGGTGGGCAAAGAACGTAGCCTGGTTGCAAGCAACCAGGCTACCTGAACTGCGATCTTGGGGTTGTAGTCGCTAACTGCTGGAAATTCCGAATAATTTTTAGTCAGTTTCACTTTTTATCCCATTTATTATTTTCATCAGATTAATTGCGGTTTGAGTTAGAGTCGCTTGTCTTAATTGAGCCAGCTCTACCCAGCTAAATCCATCATTATTAAAATACCCACCATGTTTGTTGAAATACCGGATTTTTTGCTTGTATTTGACAGAAATGATTCAGCACTGCACACTGCGCTCAAATTATTTTTACTTAGGGTCTAATTTAACCTTAAATAAAGGAGCGTTTATATGTCTACTAAACAAGTTATACTAAATGATGATGATATAGAATCATTCATTAAAACCATTAAAAAAATCACAGCTGATGTTTCGCACATTGACCTTAAAATGCCAGCAAATTATCACGAGATTTGTAAGTACTCTATTTTATATCAGGCTCTTAAAGCAATTCCAAAACATGTGTCATCACTAGATATATCTAACAATGGTCTAAATGAATACTACGGCGATGTAAATAACCCTTCTGTTGAGGATGCTTCGACCTTAACGGTGCTTTTTGACGCAACACTTCGTTTTGAAAGTGTTAATTGGGGGAGCGACAAACTTCAGCAATTATATTCAAACTACAAAAATTATAAAAAAAATAGTTATGTTGATATAAGTTTGCGAATTGCTGGTATTGGTCTGATAGCTCTTGGTATTGGTGCATTTATTGCTGGTACAATTATCATTGCAACTCTACCACCTTTGCTTCCAGTGTCATCCGCATTATTTATGTTGGGATTATTATATTCCCTAGCATTGTTATATTTAGCTGGTACTCCTTTAGGCGTGGCTTTAGTTGCTATCAGCTACCCAAATGCTACATCTATCCCACAAGTAATTAAAACCCCATCATCTGAGCATGTAACAGATAAAGCTTCGTTACTATCAGATGCAGAAGTAGTAGTAGAAAAAGAATTATCAGTAAGCAACCAGGATAAGCTTGATAAATCATCGTCTGAAAGAACGGCACATACTCTTACACAAGTCGGTTTATTTGCTGTTGACTTACAATCTGATCAAGTACTGTCTAGAGAGCCAGCGGTAATTCAATGCGCACAACCAGTATTTATGTGAATTTTCGGTAAATTTGAGTAATGACTAATTATGTCATTACTCACTCATTCCAATCTTGGAATTAGTAAAGGTGCAATATGTCGTTGGGTTCGAGAGCACATTGAAGATGGTGGAGATGCTTTTAGAGGGAAAGGGAAATTAAAGCCAGAGCAAGAAGAGATTCGCCAATTAAGAGAAGAAGTTAAACGCCTTAAGATGGAGAAAGAAATACTAAAAAAGGCCTTTTTTGCAAAAGAAACGAAATAAAATATTCGTTTATTGCCCGGCAATCGTAAAATAATATAATCTAACAACAAATAATAACCATAAAAATCCTTTGTTTGAAAATGTTCTTAACCGTAAATTTAATGTTGCTGGCCCAGATCTTGCTTACGTATCAGACATAACTTATATCAACACTAAAGAAGGTTGGTTATATTTAGCTGTTGTAATTGATTTTTTTTCTAGGAAAGTTGTTGGTTGGAGTATGAGTTCTAGAATGAAAGGAACGTAGTCTGGTTGCTTGCAACCGGGGTTCCAATTGGTGGGAAAATCCTGGTTGCAAGCAACCAGGCTACCTGAACTACGATCCAACTTCAGCGTCATTGCTTCGTACCTCGCAATGACGGCATAAAGTGATAATAAAGCGCTGCACAAAATAAGTGCCCAACCTACTTCATTATTAATTCACACTACTAAACTACTTAATTGCAACAACTTCAACTTGTAAATTTGCAATTACATCACTATGAACATGCACTTCAATAACATACTGACCAATTGAATGGATAGGTCCTTCAGGCATCATAATTTCACGCTTAGAAACTTCTATTGATTTAGCAACCAATGCATCTTCTATTTCATGAACACCAATAGATCCATATAATTTACCTTCGTCACTAGCTTGAGCAGCAATTACGATAGATGTATCGTTAATCTTTGCAGCTCTTTGTTCAGCCGTTGCAAGAGTAGCTTTTTCTTTTTTCTCAAGCTCTGCACGATGTAGATTAAATGACTCAATATTTTTTGCTGTAGCAAATACTGCTTTATTTTGTGGAATAAGAAAATTTCTTCCGTAGCCTGGTTTAACAGATACCTTGTCACCAAGATTACCTAAATTTCTTACTTTCTCTAATAAAATTACGTTCATATTATATTCCCCTTATATTGTTTTTCCTGCATCTCTGCAAAGATACAATCTAAAATTAAACAAACTATCAAGTGATCCAAAAATCACATAAACTGGTAGCATTATAAATGGCAAGAAAAAGAGCGTCGCCATTAATAGCATTGTTATCCGAAAAGGCTTATGTTTGGCAAATACATTAAAGCTTAAACTAAAACCTGCAAGCAAAAAGTAAAATAATAACATTGGCAAAATACTAATAGCTTCAAGTGCTTGTTGATTAGCTGCAACTAGCATAACCAATAACAGCAAAAGTCCAATTTTATCACCGCGAAATGACAACATCTCCTTCCTAAATTCGCCAGGAAAAAAGAGAGCAGATTGTATTGATCGCGCCGTTATTAACGGAATAAAAGCTGAGAAAACCACAGCAACTGCTTGAAACCCTAATAAGTAACTAGCAAGTAACATTTGGTTTAAATTAGATTTATCATTAATAAAAGTTAATATCGAACTTTCCGTATCAATATCACGCAATAGTGTTAGCAAGTACTGAAATTGTGCCAAAACATATTCTGGCATAAAGTACTGTAATAACATCACGCATATTGCGGTTTGCGCTATAAAACCACTAGCAACCGCACGCCAACTTCTTGTTAATCTCAAAACACAAGCCGACAAATAACAAGGCAGATAATTTAATAAAACACTAATTAAGGCGACTATAAAACTAGAAGATGTAAGCGATAAGGCAAAGCTTACGGCCATTGCCGGCAAAAGCAGCCAGCAACCATTCCTCCACCCTTTCCTTAATGTAACCAAGGCAATTACTACTACTGAAAGCCATGATGCAAAAGGCAATACTGCTAAAATAATGGCATAAAACATCGCATGCCATTTATTATCTAGCAGTACTTTCGCTTGCTTACGAAATATGTCGCCTAAAAAAGTCATTTTACCTATGGCCGTCGCAATATGGCATCAAGCCCAAAAATCTAGCATGTTTAATTGCTTTAGCTATTTGGCGCTGAAACCGCGCTTGTACCCCTGTAATTCGACAAGGCACAATTTTACCTGTTTCAGAAATATAATTTTTTAAAGTATTTACATCTTTATAATCAATTTCATTGCTATTATCCGCGTTGAATTGATTCATTTTTTTACGACGAAAGTATACTGACATTCTTCTTCTCCTTTAAGCAACTCGTGATTCTTTTTCTTTAGACATCATTACTGATTCAGTAGTAATTGCATGACGTTTAGAAATAATTAAGTTTCTAATAATTGCATCATTAAATTTAAATGCAGTCTTTAACTCATCAAGAGTATCTTGGTTACATTCAATGTTTAATAAAATATAATGCGCTTTATGCACATCATTTATAGGATAAGCTAGTTGTCTTCGACCCCAGTCTTCTTTGCGGTGTATAACACCTTGATGCTTGCTGATAATGCCTTCATAGCGCTCAACCATAGCTGGCACCTGTTCGCTTTGATCAGGGTGAACAAGAAACACGATTTCGTAATGTCTCATAATATCTCCTTGTGGATGAAGCCTTCCCGAATTAAATCTAGGTAAGGCAAGGTTAAAAACCCGCCAATAATAACTTATTTAGCAATTATGAGCAATTTTTTTATTACATTATTATATATACGTAAAACATATAGGACTTTGCTTACCAAATATAGTAATTTGCAATTGTAATATGTGTTATATTAAGCTATAAAATAAAAAAAATAATAAGGTTTTATATGAACATCTTCACCGTTAGCTTTGAGGATCCATTAATTATAACTATTAACAAAGAGCTTATTAAAATAGTAGCTTTTAAAACTCAAGAACATGGAAATGTAAAATTTGGCGTAGACGCCCCTCGCTCAATAAACGTACATCGCGAAGAAATTTATAATGCTATAAAAGAAAAACAACAAGCGCCATCAAGCCCTGATTAAAGTATACCTCCTGATAGCGAGATAATATTGATTCATTTTTAGAACTAATTCCTGACTTGGATAAGACCTAATGATAAATAAAAATTTAATGATTCCTATATTAGATAAGATTTTGCCATGGACATTAATTTGCTTAATTATTGCCATTCCTACAAGCTCTACACTTAGAGCTATATTTTTGATTTTATCTGTTGTATTGATAATTTTAAATCCATTTTATCAATCATTATTATATATAAATCGAAAAAACCCTCTCGTATTAGTATCTATAGGATTTTTTTTGGTTGCATGTTTTGGGTGCTTTTATGGCGAAGCTACATATAGTGAAAAACTAAGTACTTTAGAAAAGTACTCTAAATTTTTATTTTTCCCTATATTAATAGTAGGATTTTATAATAGTAAATTTCGTTATAAAGCCTTAAATACATATCTTGCAATTATGACTCTGGTATTAATTATATCTTTTCTTAAATGGACTGGGTTATTAAAGTTTGGAAATAGAGGTTTAGATTATATTTTCTATAACCATATAATTACTGGTCTTATGATGTGCTTTGCGGCATATATATCAGCATGCTTAGCCTTTTCAAGTGAAAGAAAAATTACACCGCTGTATGTTTTATTACTCATAATGTTTACATTTCAGATATTTTTTTTAAGCGAAGGAAGAACTGGATATATTATTTATGTAATTATAATGAGTATCTTTTTGTTGCAAATTCTACCTTTACGTACTGCAATATTAGGAGTATTGACCGGTCTATTAATAATTTTAGCCATATATTATAAAAGCCCGGTTGTGCACAATGGTATTAATAATATTTTTAATGATATTGTCTTATTTAACAATAATAATAAAGAGACCCCTATAGGACAACGCCTTCAATTTCATCAATTTTCTAAAAAACTTTTATACCGTAATCCAATATTTGGCAATGGAACATCTGGCTTTGCCCATGCTTTTAAAGTAGAAAAACCTGTTTTAAGTTGGGGGCCAAACCTTGCCGAACCTCATAGCCAATACTGGCTTATCTTATCTGAATTTGGTTTATTTGGATTCATTATATTTGTATTATTTTTAGGTACACTATTTAGGGCTATTACTAAATTAAAAGATATGAGAATGATTGCAATTGGATTATTTTCTATTTTTCTATTTGGTAACTTAACGGATTCATTGTTTTATTATTCAAGTACCGGAGTATTTTTTCTAACAATGATGGCGTTATGTTTAGGTGAAAGTGTGCCTTTAAGAAAAAATACTATCTGAATATTAATTACCTAAAAAGCTATTTTCTAAAGTAGAAAATTTTTATTATTTTTTAGTCAATCATGAGCAAGTAAATGAGATTAGATCAATTAGAAGCAATTATCGATAGTACAAAATGGGCATTCTTAGGCAAAGGTCAATATAACAAGGTTGTTATATCAAAAGATATACTTAATATTGAAGGTTTTTCAGGGAGGTGGGTATTAAAAACGCCTCGAGGAGATTTTCATCCTCTAAGTGAGGCAGAAAGAGCGATTAGAAAGTGGAGAGAATTAAATCCAACATATCCTGTATTTCGCACAAGAAAAGGATGGATGGTACCGTATCTTGGTAATACACCTGCATCTGATGAACAAATGGCAGAAAAAATCATGGAGATTTATCGTCGCACAAGAAATATTATAGCGGATGCTGCTGCGAAAGGACCAAATTTTGTTGTATATAATGGTGATGTAATATGCATTGATATGGATCATGCCTATCGCAGAGGTTCTTTTGCCTCTAATCAATATTTGGAACTTGATGAAGACTATAACCATTTTTTAAGATCTTGCTCTGAAACAGGTAAACCAACTACTGTTAGTGTAATTAAAACGCTTTACTATTTGGAAGAGCAGCTTGAAACCAACTTGCTAGATAATAAATATCTATCAATAAAAATTATAGATGTATTGCATGAATTTCGTCGAAATAAAATAAGTATTACTATAGAAATACTAGATGCATTATTAGAAATAATTAATCTTGATTTAGATCATGAATTTAATTTATACCTAATACCATCTTTTATAGAAATTGTAAAAAATTTACACTGCAATAAAACAATCATCACTAGGGAGCTTATTGAAAATCTTATTTATGATGGGTTAATTGACTATAGCACCCCTAGTGAAACTATAAAATCAGGGAATTTATCTGATATTAAAATATTAATTAAACACGATCGTTCATTACTTAATAAGGTTGATATTAATGGATATACATTATTACATCTTGCAGCAGGATTAGGTTATGCTGATATAGTTAATTATCTTTTGGCTGAAGGCACACAAAGCAACGCACTTACTCTTCACGGCCCCGACAATTCTGTTTCAGCTATTGATATAGCTATAGTTTTTGAAAGGTTCCAGGTAGCAGACTTGCTGGCTGATAAAGGTGCAGAATCAACTTCTGCAATAAAAGATGAATTTGAATATCTCTTATTTGCAGCAAGAAGAGGCCTGCTAGATGAGTTGATTTCATTTGTTGAGAGTCATCCTGACTCAGTTCATCAAACAGATGATCACAATCAGTCAGCATTATTATGGGCCGCTTATTGTGGACAAAATTCATGTATAAACTATCTTATTAGTCGTGGTGCTAATGTTAATTTGCCAACAATAAATGACAGTGAAAGTGATGAAGATAACCGCTCACCATTGGATTGGGCGATAGTTGGTGGGCATGCATCCACGATTGAATTATTAATCAGTGCTGGCGGGGTTGCAAATATTATAAGTCCTGAAGAAGGTAAATCTGCCATAGTTATGCAAGGTTTAAATCGACATAGCTTATTTTCAACCCCTAGAAGCTACGAAAGTGATGATAGCTACTTTAATAATGCATTAGAAGAAATCGGATATTTGGCAGGCGTAGGTGGCTCAGGGCTATAGAAATAGGTTGAGACTTGTATCTTGAGGGCTTAGAAAGTGTTGTAGTTTTGTAGCCTGGATGGAGCCATATCATTACCCACAAGTTAATTCTAGCTTGTCAAGTGAGCGGAATCCGAGCCACGACCGTTAGGGAGTGGAGATCTTAAGAACAACACTCCCTAACGGTCGTGGCTCGGATTCAACCAGACAATGCAGTCCCATCCAGGCTACATAATTAACTACCTATACCTATATCTGCCTTAAACCTATCACCGTATTGAGTTTCTAACTGGCTAAAAAGTTCGTTTAATTTATCATGGCCAAATTGATTGGCATAATGCATAGGTCCGCCTCTAAAAGGTGCGAAGCCTGTTCCAAATATCATACCTGCATCAAGCAAGTCACTATCAGCAACAACGCCTTCACGTAAACATGCTGCAGCTTCATTCACCATGCGTAAAATCAACCGAGTTTCAATTTCTTTTAAGCCAGTTGTATTTTCAACTTTTTCTTTTACAGCCTTACCATTTTTATAACGGTAAAAACCCGCACCTGTTTTACGTCCTAATTTTTGATCTTTTACCATTTCGCGTAATTTTTCAGGTACTAGGCCACCAAAATGACTAGTAAGATTTTCAGCTACGGCTAAACATACATCCATCCCAACTGTATCTGCCAACTCAACAGGCCCCATCATCATCCCAAATGAAAGTGCTGCATTATCTATAAGCTCAGCTTTATAGCCTTCATTTAATAATTGAACACATTCCATTAAATAAGGCATTAACACACGATTTACTAAAAATCCTGGACTTGAATTGACAGGTAATGGCAAGCGCCCTATTTGATTAACAAAAGCGCAGGCATTATGACTAATTTCCTTAGTCGTTTTATTAGAGCTTACAACTTCAACTAATTCCATTTTGGCAACAGGATTGAAAAAATGAATGCCGACTAGACGCTCAGGATTTTTCATTATTTGACTAATTTCATCCAATGGAATACTAGATGTATTTGTTGCAATTATAGCGTTAGCTTTTGCTTTTTCTTCAACAATTTTCATAATAGATTGCTTAACAGCAAGGTTTTCAAAAACAGCTTCGATAATTACATCGGCATGCTGTATACCATTACCTTCAGGATCTGGTATCAATCTATCCATTGCGGCTTGGATTAAACGAGGATCACGCAATTTTTTCTTAAATAATATTGCAGCACGACTTATCACTGGCGCAATTTGTGCGTAAGATTTATCCTGTAAAGTAACACGTAAACCTTTTAAAGCACAAAAAGCAGCAATATCTCCACCCATAACCCCAGCACCTATTACATGAACATGGTTAGCTTTAAAATCATTACCTTTTGCAAAAGCTTTCATTCTTTCACGTAATAAAAATGCACGAATTAAATTAGCTGACGTTTCAGATTGAGTAACCAATTGCTCTACTGAGTCTGCTTCTTTTAAATACGCACGATCAGCAAAACCACTTTCTTTTTCCCAAAGATCAATAACTGCGTAAGGGGCTGGATAATGTTCTTGCTTAACTTTTTTAGCAACATTATAGCGCAGTAATTTAGCAATTATTACGCGAATTAATGAGTAATTAGTTAATGATTGGATAAAGCTTGGTTTATGCTTGGAAGGATTTTTATTAATATAATAAACGGCTGCGTGTGCTAACTGTCTGAGCGGAACTACATCATCGACAATACCTAAATATTTAGCTTTAGATGAACTAAGTGCAGCTCCTGTTAATATAACTTGAGATAATGCATTAAATCCACCAATTAATCGTGGTAATCGTACTGTTCCACCCCATCCTGGATGAATACCAAGCATTATTTCTGGCAGCCCTATACGCGTAGATTTATCATCAGTTGCAATACGAAATTTACATGCTAAAGCAAGCTCTAACCCACCGCCCATACAAAAACCATCAAGCATAGCAAGAGTAGGAATGGTTAAAGATTCTAAATAGGAAAAAACTGCTTGGCCTTTTCTTAAAAAATCTACGGCTAGCGTTGGATTTTTAAAACTAGAAAAAGCATTAACATCAGCTCCGGCAATAAATCCTTTAGTTTTAAGGGAGTAAATTATTAAGCCCTTAGCCTTGGTTATTTTTGTAATTTCATGTAATAGACTATTTAACTCATCTAATACTTCATCATTAATAGTATTAACAGATGCATCTTTTCTATTAAATCCTAGCCATATAATTTCTGAAGCATCTACTTGCATTTCCCAATGTTTATAGTTACTCATTGCCTGATACCTCTGTTACACGCTTAATGCACATAGCACCACCTTGGCCACCGCCAATACAAATAGCCGCCATCCCTAATTCTCCACCATTTTGATTTAAGTTTTCTAATACATGCAATACAATTCTTGCGCCACTAGCACCAATTGGATGCCCAAGAGCAATTGCGCCACCTTCTTGATTTATTGAACTAAGAGACGGTGCACCGATAGCGCCTTTAAGTCCTAATTGAGTTTTACAATATTCAGCATCATCAAAAGCCGCTACACATCCTAAAACTTGTGCGGCAAATGCTTCATTGATTTCCCAACAATCAAAATCTTTTGGTTTTAAGTTATGTCTTTCCATAATGGGAGCTGCTGCATGAACAGGACCTAATCCCATTTGTGCGGGATCTAAAGCTGCCCATTGAGAGTCAACTATTTGTCCCATAACTTGTAAACCATATTTTTTAACCGCAGTTGCTGAAGCTAATAATAATAATGATGCACCATCCGTAATTTGTGAACTATTAGCAGCGGTTACCGATCCATATTTTTTATCAAAAAAAGGTTTTAATTTTGCTAATTTTTCCATAGTTGAATCAAGTCTAAAACCATCATCTTTATCATATGAATTACCTTTATTATCAATAATAGGTATTACTTCAACCATTTTACCATTAGCATAGGCTTGACTTACTCTTCGATGGCTCTCACATGCAAAAGCATCCATTTGTTCACGACTGATATTAAAACGATATGCAACTTTTTCAGCTGTTTGCCCCATGTTTAAGCCAACGATTGGATCTGTTAATCCTCTAAGCAATGCGATAACTGGAGTTAAAAAAGAAGGCCTTAATTTTGTTAATAATGAAAGACGTGAAGTTGTAGTTTTAGCTACAAACCAGCTAGCAAGCCAAGCGGTCATTTGTTGATTAAATAATAAAGGTGCGCGGCTCATTGCATCGGTACCACCAGCAAGAACTAAATCAGAGCGACCAGATGCAATGTTTAAAGCCGCATTATCTAAAGCCTGCATACCAGAAGCACAGTTTCGCATAACAGTAAATCCAGGAACAGCATTGCCACAGCCTAATCTAAGAGCCACTACTCGCGCAATATTAACCTCATCAGGACTAGGCATCGCTGAGCCAAGAATAACCTCATCTAAATCGGATGGTAAAAAAGGTTGGCGATTTAATAAGGAGCGCCCTGCTGATACAGCTAAATCAGAAGCCGAAAAGGATCCAATACCTTTTGCTTTTAAAAAAGGAGTACGACACCCATCAACAACATATACAGCCCTACCACTTAAGTTTGAATTATAACCCATTTATCCTCCTGAAATTTTCAACCAAAGCTTAGATGCACATTTTATAAGAACTAAAGATAACAGGATTATCTATAGTTTGGAAAGTTAAAAACTAATATAAAACTATTTTAATTATATCAATATATACTATTTGACGATGCGCTAATACCTGATATACTTCGTCCGCATTGAATGGAGAGGTGGCCGAGTGGTCGAAGGCGCTCCCCTGCTAAGGGAGTATGGGCCAAAAGTCCATCGAGGGTTCGAATCCCTCCCTCTCCGCCAATCATGTGCGCCCGTAGCTCAGCTGGATAGAGTATCTGGCTACGAACCAGAGGGTCGGAGGTTCAATTCCTTCCGGGCGCACCATTTTTAGCAGTGAAATCAAGTGGTTACAAAAAATTCTTTACCTAGAAGATTTGGTAGTGTAGCAAATCTCCATCACTTCTCCATATGTTTATATGGCTACCATTTTACCAAAATATAGCCAGCCTCCCCTATTTTTTTATCAAACATCAAATGGCGACAGTGCTTGTACCGTTGCCACAGCTTGCTCAAATGTAGGCTTATCATTTGGTGAAAATTTGCAAAAGCAATCCATCAGAAGTTATCTGTCATCATTATTCCTTGATTAATAGAATGTTCCAACTGCCCAACAACCTCAATCACCTCAGCAAAATCCGGTACTTCTCCAAAGATCATTCCAGCCATCGCCTGATAATCTCTTTTAAGCGCTGGCTGCATTTCCAATGTTGGTACAAGTGCAAATGAACCTGGTCGTGCATGTATCAAATCCAAATCAGCACTATTAAAAAACATTTGAGCATGCCGAGCGCAATCCAGCGCAAGGATAAAATCTTTTTTACCTTCTTGACCTACCGTTGAATGAATCAGTTTATAAATGTCATAGTAATGTCGCGAAACACGGTGTCCCTGCTGGCGCAATTCACCTCTGTTATCATGCCAACGCCGAAGGCCATGCAGGATCATGATCTTATCCCAAAAGGTTCTCTTAGCATCGATTGTAATTACGTTAGGAACAAATAAATTGGAACCAGATATCTCATCTGCGAGGTATGGCTGCACGGTAGCTGATCTATGTGGATCTAAAGCTGATTTGGCTCCGCCTTCAATTTTAACTGTTGGTTTCACATAGTCATCTGGATTTGTGCTTACCGACGGATAACGTACCAGCAATGTCTGTTGCTGCATGTCGCTTGAATCTTGGATAACAAATGGCTCGTGTGATATAATTCCTGCTTCTTTAAATACTTCTCCAACCTGCCTGGTCAAACGATCTTTAAGTGAGCCCTGAATATATTCTTGAGATGCTTGCTTGATTTTTTCAAGTCGAATTCGCTGCTTCTTACCAGATAAATTTTCTAAATCGCCTACCTCTATATTCTGACCAAGATCTTCTCTAAATACGGTAATGTCCAGATCTTCAGAAAAGCGTGAAATCAATCCATAGGCTTTAGACAGTGATGTTCCACCCTTAAATAAAAGCCGGGGCTCAAAAGCTTCACGCCCGTTAAATAAAAGATCGAGCATCCAGCATACCCAAAAGTCTTTTTCCACATTTTGGATAGGCGTCCCCAGACGATTTGACGTAGAAAGAAATAAGCCTCGTCTATCTTCTGGTGAAGCAGCAATGATATGAATAAAATTAGAGTTCATTCCTGGTTTCCTGTTGTTGTATATCCTGCTTGATCAAGCAGTTCACGAACCCACAATTGCATCCATGATGGTAGCGTATGCAATCCGTTCTGGAGATCATCACTGATTTCAGTTCCTTGAACAGGAATTTGTAATAATTGAACTAGTTTATTCTTGATCACATCCTGCTCGATTTTATTATTGCTGTTTAATTCATCATGTAACCAATAAAGTGCTTGCACAATTCGCATAGCTGGACGATTAGCCCAGTAAAGTTTGCTTGGTGAGGTTAATTTAAATTTAATCGTCAATTTATCCATTTGAACAGGACGAAGCTGGGCATCAGTATGGATAATAACCTGCCCGGGTACAGCGTTGGTTAACCCTAAATCATTAGCACACGTCATTCCGTCAATCAACACACGCACTTGATCACGACGAGAAATCGCATCTATCACTTTTCGATAATCTGGAGCGCTCACCTGCCCAGTAAGTAAATTTACCCGAGGTTGGTCGTATAGGCCGCGATCAATTCTACGCAGCTCTTGGCTGAGTACTAGTCTTTGCAAAACTTTATCAATAGCATCACGATTACCAAAATTGATAAAATCTACTGGCGTCCACACATACTCAGGTTGATGATTAACAATACATTGAAGGATTTTTGATTTAATAGTCATTGTCAATGCTCCACTCAACAATTAAGGTTTGTCCGAAAAGTATATATGTATTTCGGACGAATGTCGCTTTCAATCATAGTGGCCCGTAGATAACCCTTGAAACATTATCTAAAAAGACTATTTCAATATCATTTTCTTGGTGTGGGCCGTACGTATGTGTGGACTGATGAAGGCTGGCTCTACCTTGCCGTGGTGATGGACCTGTATTCACGCATGGTAATTGGCTTGTCTATATCAGAGCGTATAACCTCCAAATTAGTTATCGACGCCTTACAAATGGCTTTATAGCGTCGTAAACCGCCACGAGGACTTATTCTTAACTCGGATTGTGGTAGCCAATAATGTTCCCACGATTATCAAAAAATTTTTACCAGTTATGGACTAATGTGCAGCATGAGTAAGCGTGGCGATTGTTTTGACAATGCTGCCATGGAA
>CAMDMN010000011.1 GCA_945901965.1 Legionella genomosp. 1
GTAAATTCACCTGTCATGCAATTTGTAAGAGCTAAAATTATTCAGTTAAGAAGCCCTTTATACGTTATTGGCGGAAAGGCTAAAGCATTGGAGATTGAAATTGCATGCGCATCGATTCCTGTTACCGAAAGACTAAATTATCCATTATATAAAAGCAACGAATTATCTTTTAAAAACAACGAATTATCTTTTGCATTAGCCAATCCCCGCTTTGTTCCGCCACAAAAAACCGAAGAAAATACCTATAAATGTAAAAACTACAAAAATATATACAGAGGTATTATCCCAGAAACTATTAATCAACATCCTATAATGGATAAGATGAAAGCTTACAAAATAACATTAGAAAAAAGAAAAGGCAGTTATTGGGTTGATAAGATCAATGCCCTGGATTTTGCCATTAAGGCATTAGAAGAAAAAAAACCAATAGATCTAGTTATGTTTGAAACATACTTTCCTCTTTATGCCAGAGGCGTATTTTCACATCATGTAAAAGATTTAATCAACGAAGCCATCGCGATAAGTAAAGAAATTCAACAGCAACCTAAACCAGGCTACTCTTGCTGATAATGAAGTTACTAATGAAAATATCACTACCAGAAAGAAAAAATAGATTAATCTTACCCCAAAGTTTAAAAATAGCACAACGTAATGTAGGGTGGCGCAAAGGCGTGCAACGACGTGCCCACCAGTCGAGCTCATCTTGTCATTATGGTGGGCACGCTGCGCTTTGCACCACCCTACGCGTGTTATTTTTAAACTTTGATGCTCCTGCCCTGTAAATCCCCCACTATATCTTGCATTTTTTCAAAAAATGCTAGATGCTAATTACCCTCATTAGGAAAATAATATGCATTACAGTTTAATCGGCCGCTTGGTTGCTAAATCAGATAGCCAATGCGTACAAATATTAAATGAAATTCCTGCTGGAACTTCATTGCTTGAATTAAGTTGGAATGAGTTAAATCAGATTCCTGGTACTGCTTTGGCTTTAATTTTAGATAAAATTCCTTTATCGGTTAATTCGCTTGATTTGAGTAATAATAATTTAGCTGATATGAGTTTTGCTGATTTAGCTAAAGCTATTGCAGCAATTTCAAAGGGGGTGAATTTTTTAGATTTAAGTTGGAATAATTTAGGTAAATTTAGTAGCTTGGAATTAAAGCAATTAATGCCAATTATTCCTCCTCATGTGCGTGAGCTAAATTTTACAGAAAATAATATATTTCTACATTCTCTAAATGAGCTTTTAGATATTTTTAATGCTATACCTAAAAATATAACCTCTATACACCTAGATGTTGACGGTTTGCAACATAAATCTAAAGATGAGCTAAAAGCAATATTTTCAGCTTTGCCTTTAAATATTACCTCATTAAATTTAATTATAAATTTCCATGATCAAGAGTTAGAGGCAGATTTAGCTGCTATTTTTGCATCTTTGCCTTCGCATATTCATAAAGTAAATATTAGTGGTAATGGGTTTCTACATAAAAATTCTGAAGATTTAGCTTTAATCTTTGCGTCTATTCCTATTACTGTTACTGAGCTATATTTAAGCCGGAATAAATTAGGACTTAAATCAGACGACGAATTAGTAAAAGCTATTGGTGGAATTCATAAATCTTTACGTTTTCTTAGTTTAAGTGGCAATCATTTAGCTAATAAGTCAGGCGCTCAATTGAAACCTGTATTTATGGCTATGCATGCAGGGCTTAAATCACTTG
Organism: Legionella genomosp. 1; assembly: GCA_945901965.1. Taxonomy (GTDB): domain Bacteria; phylum Pseudomonadota; class Gammaproteobacteria; order Legionellales; family Legionellaceae; genus CAMDMN01. Next base: position 1,728 of record CAMDMN010000011.1, read on the forward strand.
ATTTATCTATGAATAATCTTGGGAAAAATAAGGCTTTAGAATTAATAGAAGCGTTTGCAGGAATTAATTCTAGTATTACAGCGCTTGCATTAAATGAAAATGACCTTTATTTAAGGGGAGGGCTAGAATTAGCAGAGCTTATGGCGTCATTGCCTAATAATTTGAAAGCACTTAATTTATCTCATAATGGTTTATATCGTAAATCTAAAGAAGACTTAGTAAAAATTTTCTCAGCTATTAATGTTAAAATTACTGATCTTAATTTAAGTTTTAACGATCTTGGTTTACAAGCTGATACTGATTTAGAAAGATCAATTTCTTGGCTTCCTAAAAATTTAAAAAACCTTAATTTACGAAATAACGGACTTGGTAAAAAAACATCTACAGGCTTAGTTTTAATTTTTAATGCTATTACTAAAGGTTTAGAAGAGCTAGATTTATCTAGTAATAATTTTGATGTAATTTCAGGCCCGGGTCTTGCAGCAGCGCTCGCTAAACTTTCAATAAATTTAATTTCTTTAATATTATCTGAGAATAAATTAGGTTATAAAACAGTTGTAGGGCTTCAGGCAATTATTGCTTCTTTACCAAAGGGAGTTACAAAACTAGATTTACGTAAAAATGAATTATCGCAAAAAACATCAGCTGAGTTAGCTATTATTTTTGCATCGTTTCCCGCTAATATTAGATCTATTGATTTAAGAGATAATTTCCTAAATACTAAAGAATATGCTAATGCAATTGCAGCGTTACCTAAGTCTGTAACCAAGATAGCTATTGATGATAGAGGCTTTATTTCAAGAACAGTATTTAGTGGCGCATTAGTTAAATTTGGATTTTTTGCGACAGGGAATAATCGTAAGGTTCATGATAGTGCTTTAATAGAAACAACAGAACTGCAAACATTAGGATTGGAGTAGTAAATAGTACCGTAGCCTGGATGTAGCGAAGCGTAATCCGGGAAGTTTTTGCGCAAATATTACCAGAAATCCCGGATTACGCTTCGCTGCATCCAGGCTACATGTACTGATGTGCTCCATACACTCACGGTTATGATTATTTTTTTTAAATTATTTATTGACCTGTAACGTTGCTAAGGGTATTATTCCGGCTCTGTCCTTGGGGCAGATTCACGGGGTGTAGCGCAGCCTGGTAGCGCGCCTGCTTTGGGAGCAGGATGTCGGGAGTTCGAATCTCTCCACCCCGACCAATTTGTAAGAGTTAAGATTCATATTGCGCCCGTAGCTCATCTGGATAGAGCATCGGCCTTCTAAGCCGAGGGTAGCAGGTTCGAATCCTGCCGGGCGTACCATACGCCAAGCAGTATTCTATGAATATGGGGAAGGTCCCTGTACGTTGAATAGTTTATGGTGGGCGTAGCTCAGTTGGTAGAGCCCCGGGTTGTGATCCCGGTTGTCGTGGGTTCGAATCCCATCGTTCACCCCAAATTATCAATAAAAATCAATACGGAATTAGAGTTAATAATTCCAAATCTGTTTGCGAAAGTGGCGGAACTGGTAGACGCACTGGATTTAGGTTCCAGCGGGGTAACCCGTGAGAGTTCGAGTCTCTCCTTTCGCACCATTTCATATGTGCATAAAATTTGAAGAGGTGATTAGATGCAAGTTTCTGTTGAGACCTTGAAGGGTTTAGAGCGTAAAGTTTCTATTTCAGTGCCTACCAAAAAAGTAGAAGAAGAAGTAAGCTTACGTTTAAAAAATCTTGCTCGTAAAGTGAAAGTTAATGGCTATCGTCCTGGTCACGTGCCAATGACTGTGGTTGTAAGTCGTTATTCAGATAGCGTAAGACAAGAAGTCGCAAGAGACATGGTGCAATCTACATTATATGAAGCTTTGCAGGAAAAGAATTTAATACCTGCTGGCACTCCTTATATTGAGCCAGGCCAAATTGAGAAAGACGTTGATTTTAAATACTCTGCTGTATTTGAAGTATATCCTGAAGTTAAAGTTGAAGAATTAAAGCAAGCTGAAGTTGAATTAATTAATGCTTCAGTAAAAGATGCTGATGTTAAAAAAATGCTCGATAAATTACGTGAGCAGAATAAAGATTGGAAAGAAGTATCTCGTGCTGTTAAATCTGGCGATAAAGTTACTATTGATTTCGTTGGTTTTCTTGGCGAAAAAGAGTTTGACGGTGGGGCGGCTAAAAATCACGAATTAGAAATCGGATCTGGTTCCATGATTCCTGGGTTTGAAGATGGTCTTATTGGTGCTGAAAAAGATAAAGAGTTTGATTTAAAAGTTAAATTTCCTAAAGACTATAATCATAATGATTTAGCTGGTAAGGCTGCTGTATTTAAAGTAACTGTAACAAAAATAATGGAAGGCGAACTTCCAGCATTAGATGATGACTTTGCAGTTAAATTTAATATAAAAGAAGGCGGAGTTGACGCTTTAACTAAAGATATTAAGCAAAATATGGAGCGCGAACTTGAGCGTCGTATAAGCTCTTTAAATCGTGAAAATATATTTAATAAGTTATTAGAAAATAATAAATTTGATCTTCCTCTTTCATTAATTGATCAAGAAATTGCTCATTTGAAACATGAAATGTATCATCGAGTTTTTGGTCATGAACATAATGAAAATGAACAAATCCCTGATTTTCCAAGAGCTTTATTTGAAGAGCAAGCAAATAGACGAGTTCATTTAGGTCTATTATTTTCAGAATATGTAAAAAAACATGAAATCGTTGCTGGAAAAGATAGAGTTGATGCGATGATCGATAAATTAGCTAGTGCTTATGAAGCCCCTGAAGAACTACGTTCATGGTATCAAGGTGACAAAGAACGTATGGGTGAAATTGAAGCTTTAGTTTTAGAAGAAATTGTTTCTGAAAAAATTCTTGAAGATGCTAAAGTAGTTAAGAAGAAAATGGACTATGATGCTGTAATGCATCCTAAAAAGGCTGATGAGAAAGGAGAGTAAGTATGATGGATAATTCTTTAAGTTTGATAAGAAATACCAGCGGTCTTGTCCCGATGGTAATTGAACAAACTGCAAGAGGCGAGCGTTCTTATGATATATATTCACGGCTTTTGAAAGAACGTATTATTTTTCTTTTAGGTGAAGTTGAAGACCATATGGCTAATCTTGTGGTTGCACAATTATTATTTTTAGAATCTGAAAATCCAGAAAAAGATATTTCTCTTTATATTAACTCTCCAGGCGGCGTAGTAACTGCAGGACTTGCAATTTACGATACTATGCAGTTTATTAAGCCTGATGTTAGTACTTTATGTATTGGGCAGGCTGCATCAGCTGCTGCACTTTTATTATGCGCAGGAGCTGACGGTAAGCGTTATTGCTTGCCAAATTCAAGGGTGATGATCCATCAACCATTGGGTGGCTATCGTGGTCAAGCAACGGATATTGAAATTCATGCCCGTGAAACTTTGGCAGTAAGAGAGCGCTTAAATAATATTATGGGTAAACATACTAAAAAAACACCTGAACAAATTATGCGCGATACTGAGCGTGATAATTTTATGAGTGCTACGCAAGCAGCTGATTATGGCTTAATTGATAAAGTCTTATATGATCGTGATGCACTTCAGGATGTTGCAAAATAGATGATTAGGTAATCATTAAAAAAATACCACTCCTCACCGCGACCAAACCGAGCCGCGACCGTCAGGGAGTGGAGCAGTTCTCTTAAATCTAATTAACTGCTCCACTCCCTGATGGTCGCGGCTCGGTTTGAAATGACTCAGATTTATTGCGCATAAACAACCGCCATTAAATATCTAGAGTATTTTCAGGTTAGGCCTTGGGCCTAACAAGGTTTCAGCACAGTGCCACACTCTGTTGGGCTAAGGCCCAACCTACATTATTAATTTGAACTTGATATTTAATGAGGTCTGCTTATTTAAATATTTTAATTAATTTTAAACAAATTCTTTAATTGTATTGAAAAGATGCCCTTGTAAATTCTAAAATAGCCCATATATCATAAATTTATGGTCTTATGTAAAGGGGTTTGTAGATGACTAAAGCAAGTAGCGGCAATGATGGCAAGATTTTGTATTGTTCATTTTGTGGAAAGAGCCAGAATGAAGTTAAGAAATTAATTGCGGGGCCATCTGTTTTTGTATGTGATGAATGCGTCGATTTATGTAATGACATTATCCGGGAAGAAGTTAAGGATACTGATAAAATCACATCGGAAATAAATTTACCTACACCAAAAGAAATTTCAGCGTTTCTAGATGAATATGTTATTGGTCAACCTCATGCAAAAAAGGTTTTATCAGTTGCTGTTTATAATCATTACAAGCGTATGCACCGTAAAACAGAAGATGGTGTCGAGCTTGGTAAATCAAATATTTTACTAATAGGTCCTACTGGTTGTGGTAAAACACTACTTGCCCAAACCTTGGCGCGCTTATTAAACGTTCCATTCACTATGGCTGATGCAACTACACTTACTGAAGCAGGCTATGTTGGTGAGGATGTAGAGAATATAATTCAAAAACTATTACAAAAATGTGATTATGATGTTGCAAAAGCACAACAAGGTATTGTCTATATTGATGAAATAGATAAAATTTCACGTAAATCTGATAATCCTTCTATCACACGCGATGTTTCAGGCGAAGGTGTGCAACAAGCTTTGTTGAAACTTATTGAAGGTACTATTGCATCAGTACCTCCTCAAGGTGGCAGAAAGCATCCTCAGCAAGAATTTCTTCAGGTCGATACTTCAAATATTTTATTTATTTGCGGCGGTGCTTTTGCAGGCCTTGATAAAGTTATCCGTGAAAGATCAGAAAAATCAGGTATAGGCTTTTCAGCGCAGCTTAAATCTAAAAAAGATAATACTGATAATGAAAAAATAATAGAAGCACTTGAGCCTAATGATTTAGTTAAATACGGTTTGATCCCTGAGTTTGTTGGACGATTGCCAGTTGTAACGACACTTCATGAATTAGATGAGGCTGCTTTAATTGAGATTTTAACAAAACCTAAAAATGCATTAACTAAGCAGTATCATGCTTTATTTAAAATGGAAAATGCTGACTTAGAGTTTCGTGAAGAAGCATTACACTTAATTGCAAAAAAAGCATTAATAAGAAAAGTAGGTGCACGGGGTCTGCGCTCAATTCTTGAGGACATACTTTTAGATACTATGTATGAACTTCCTTCGCTTGAAGGGGTAAATAAAGTTGTTGTTGATGAAAATGTTGTTGATAAAAATGGTAAGCCTATTTTAATTTATGCAAATGAAGAAATTAAAAAAACAGCGTCAGGTGAGTAAATAATAAGCAAGATATAGGTTGGGCCTTGGCCCAACAAATTTAAGCTAGATATTTAACTAGGTCCGCCTAGCAGATCTTAAAAAGCACAAGGATTTATTATGTCAAGTGAAAAAGAGTTAGTGTTGTCTGACAGTTTCTTAGATTCTGCTATACCTGTATTACCACTTAGGGATGTTGTGGTATACCCACATATGGTTATTCCACTTTTTGTTGGTCGTGATAAATCAGTCAAAGCCCTAGAAGCAGCTATGCTTGCTAATAAGAAAATATTTTTAGTCGCGCAACGAAAATCGGCAAATGACGATCCAAATGCTGAGGATTTATTTGCAGTTGGGACTTTATCATCCGTTTTACAATTACTAAAACTACCAGATGGAACCGTTAAAGTATTGGTAGAAGGTGAAACGCGCGCTAAAGTTAAGAATTATTCTATAGACTCAGGGTATATGTCTGCAGTTTTAGATAATTTAATTGAAGTTAATGATGCGTTAAAAATTCAAGAAATTGAAATTTTAACTAGGTCACTAATGGCGCAATTCGAGCAATATATAAAATTAAATAAAAAAATCCCGCCTGAAATATTAAGTTCTCTAGCAAGTATAGAAGAGCCAGGTAGGCTTGCAGATTCTATAGCCGCTCATTTAAGTCTAAAAATAGAAGATAAACAAGATTTGTTAGAAACTCTTGATGTAGGTAGTCGTCTTGAGCGCTTAATGATGGCAGTTGAAAATGAAATTGATCTATTACAAGTTGAAAAAAGAGTACGAGGCCGTGTTAAACGGCAAATGGAAAAAAGTCAGCGTGAGTACTATCTGAATGAGCAAATAAAAGCTATTCAGAAAGAGCTTGGTGAAATGAGCGAAGAAGGTAACGACATTGAACAATTAGAACGCTCAATTAATAAAGCTGGTATGCCTAAAGAGGCAAAAGATAAATCAATAGCTGAGTTAAATAAATTAAAGATGATGTCACCAATGTCAGCTGAAGCTACAGTTATTAGAAATTATTTAGATTGGATGTTGGCGGTTCCATGGAAAAAGAGAAATAAAATTCAATTTGATTTATCCAAAGCTGAACAAATGCTAGATAAAGACCACTACGGTTTGGAGAAAGTTAAGGAAAGAATCCTTGAATATCTTGCTGTACAAAAGCGAGTTAAGCGTTTAAAAGGCCCGATTCTTTGTTTAGTAGGTCCTCCAGGGGTTGGTAAGACGTCTCTTGGACAATCAATTGCTAATGCTACAGGTAGAACATTTATCCGTATTGCTTTAGGTGGAGTAAGGGATGAGGCAGAGATTCGTGGTCATAGACGAACGTATATTGGTTCTATGCCTGGAAAAATCATACAAAAATTATGTAAAGCATCGGTTAAAAATCCACTAATCATGTTAGATGAAGTTGATAAGATGGCTATGGATTTTCGTGGGGATCCTGCGTCTGCTTTACTTGAGGTATTAGATCCTGAGCAAAATCATACTTTTAACGATCATTATTTAGAAGTTAATTATGATTTAAGTGATGTGATGTTTATTGCAACTGCAAATTCGCTTGAAATTCCAGCTCCGTTATTAGATAGAATGGAAGTTATTCGTTTAGCGGGTTATACCGAAGATGAGAAGGTAAATATAGCTGAAAATTATTTAGTGTCGAAGCAATTGGTATTAAATGGTTTGAAGCCTTCAGAGATTGATATTAGTGAAGGAGCTATTCACGAGATTGTTAGACACTATACCCGTGAAGCAGGGGTTAGAAACCTTGAACGTGATATTGCCCATATTTGTAGGAAAGTTGTTAAAGATATTTTAACTTCTAAATCTCTTAAAAAAGTTAATATTTCACGTTCTAATATTGAAAAATATTTAGGTGTGAAGAAATTCCGCTATGGTTTGGCTGAAAGTCATGATCAAGTAGGACAAGTAACTGGATTAGCCTGGACTAGTGTTGGAGGCGAATTGCTTACAATTGAAGCCTCCATGATGCAAGGTAAAGGTAAAATGGTGCATACTGGTCAGTTAGGTGAAGTTATGCAGGAATCAATCCATGCAGCGATGACTGTGGTTAGAAGTCATGCAAAGCAGTTTGGCATTAAAGATGATTTTTATGAAAAGAATGATTTTCACGTTCATGTTCCGGAAGGCGCCACTCCTAAAGATGGTCCAAGTGCTGGGATTGGTATGTGTACGGCTCTTGTTTCCGCAATAACGCAAATTCCTGTTAGGGCTGATGTAGCAATGACTGGCGAGATTACATTGCGTGGTGAGGTTCTTCCTATAGGTGGATTAAAAGAAAAACTACTTGCAGCACATCGAGGCGGGATAAAAACTGTAATAATTCCTGAGGAAAATGAAAAAGATTTAACAGAAATTCCTGATAATGTCTTAAGAAAATTAACTATTAAGCCAGTTAAGACAATAGAGCAAGTTTTGGAATTGGCATTACAACGTAGTCCACTGGTGAATGAGGCTTTTTCTCATGATTTAATAGTAGATAATGTAAAAAGTTCAAAAAAAAATGAAAATAAAGATTTACACGCTCAATAATAACGAGTATATTCTCGTCGTTGCCCGCTACTGGCGGGGCTTCAGGGATGTATTACAGCTTGACGCGAGTTGAAGGATCTGATGTAATCAACTTGTAGTCTACGGTTGAATAACAGCAAAGGGGAAATAATGAATAAAAGTGAATTAGTTGAAGCAATTGCACATCAATCAGGTGTAACTAAAGCCGATGCAAATCGGGTACTTGATACTTTCATGCATACTGTAACTGGCGCGTTGAAAGATGGTGATCAAGTGGTTTTACCAGGATTTGGATCTTTCTCAACTGGTAATCGCTCTGCACGGACTGGACGTAATCCACAGACCGGCGCGACGATTCAAATCAAAGCTTCACGTGTTGCTAAATTTAAAGCTGGCAAGGGACTGAAAGAAGCTGTACAACAAAGATAAGTTATCGGGTGCTTAGCTCAGCTGGGAGAGCATCGCCCTTACAAGGCGAGGGTCGCAGGTTCGATCCCTGCAGCACCCACCATGTTTGGAGTGGTAGTTCAGTTGGTTAGAATACCGGCCTGTCACGCCGGGGGTCGCGGGTTCGAGCCCCGTCCACTCCGCCAGCATAACGCGCCTAAGGGCGCGTTTTTTTTAATCAAATTAATAACCATCTCTAATTGTTCATACGGACGAGATGTGTTATTTTACGATTAAATTTATAACCTTGTTATTAAGGTTGTTTTAATTATGGATTTCATTAAATGCTGCAAAAATTAAATGAACGAATACAAGGTGTTGTTGCTTGGGTAGTAATTATTCTTGTTGCGATAACATTTACATTATTTGGTATTGATTATTATATTCAATCGCGGCATGAGACTTCTCTGCAAATTGAAGTTAATGGTAAACCCATAACTAAACAAGCATTTGAAGTAAATTACCGTCGTATTCGCCAAACAAGAGATCCTTCTCTTATGACCGCAGCCCTAGAAGCGCAATTAAGGCAACAAGTTATGGATGAAATGGTTATGAACGCTGTTAGTGTTCAGGCCGCAACTCAGGCAGGCTTTGCTGTTAACCCCACTCAAGCAAATGCTGCAATATTATCTATTCCGCAATTTCAACAAGATGGTCAATTTTCAACCGATAAATATCAGCAAGCAATATCTGGTGCTTTATATACACCTGAAACATTCCAAAAAGAAGTACGCCAAGGCATGTTATTAAATCAGCAGCGCTTTACTTTTATTGGAACATCATTTGCTTTACCAAATGAAATTAAACAATTTGTAAAATTATATATGCAGAAAAGAGATTATAATTATTTACAAATTAATGCAGCGCAATTTGTAAAAGGTGTTACGGTAACATCTGAAGAAATAAAAGATTATTATAAAACTCATCAAAAGGAGTTTATGACTCCTGAAAAAATTAGCATTGATTTTATACATTTGACAATGTCCGATATTAAGAAAAAAATAAATATTACAGATCGACAAGTTAAAAAATATTATAATGAAAACAATTCTAATTTTTATGCTCCTGCGCAGTGGAAAGTGGCTCATATTTTATTTGCAGTCCCAGCTGATGCCACTATCTTAGAAAAAGAAAGGGTTAAAAAGCGTGCAGAAGAGGCTTATGCAACATTAGAAAAAGATCCAGCTCAGTTTGATAATCTAGTTAAAACTATATCTGACGATAAAATATCCGCAATGAAATCAGGTGCTTTACCTTGGATTGTTGCAGGACAATCTAAATTTGATAAAACATTTGTAAATTTAAAGAATTCTGGTGATATTTCTGAGCCTGTTTTATCAGAGCATGGTTTTGAAATTTTTAAATTATTAGCTTCTAAAGAATCTAAAATTAAACCACTATCTGATGTAAAACAAGATATACAAGAACAATTACTGATTGATATGGCTCAAACAGAGTATGCACAAGCATTAGAGAAATTATCTGATTTGACATATCAGACTCCTGATTCACTTAAACCTGTGGCTAAAGCATTGAAGCTTAATATTGAAGAATCAGAATTATTCTCACGTAAAGGTGGAAATACAGATTTAACTAAATCAAAGCTAGTTATAAATGCAGCATTTAGTCATGATGTATTAACACTTGGTAATAATAGTGAGACAGTACAATTAAATAATGATGGTGTAGTTGTTGTTAGGGTAAATAAACATATTCCTGCTGCACAAACATCATTAGAAGAAATAAAATCAATAATTGAGAAAAATATTGCTTTGGATAAGGCTAGAACTGAAGCAAAACGCTTAGGCGAAGAATTAACAAGTTCTATGAACGATGTTACCAAATATAATGAGTTACTAACTACTAATAAATTAGTTTGGCATCCAATAGTTGATGCCGCGCGTGATACAGATTTGACTCAAGTAGCAATTAATGATCTAGCATTTAACATAGCCAGCACTGGATCTGAAAAAGGTTTGAGCCTAGAAAATGGTGATTATGTGATTGTTAATTTGAAAAAAATCAATGATGGTAATCTTGATTTACTCGATAAAGAACAAGTTGCATCTATCACCCAACAAATCGAATCTAGTTATGGAATGATGGATTATGATTTATATATTAGTGGTTTGATGAATAAGGCTACTATTGTTAAGCATTAGAATCATTATATATATAATATTGTGGTTACTGATCTAACTCCCAACATACGTCATCCCGAGTGCAACGAGGGATCTCCATTTGCAGTGAATTGTGCAACATTCAGGAGATCCTTCGCGCAAAAACACGCGCTCTGGATGACGTGCTGCTATTATGAGCCATGCTACATTCTGCATCGAGGCTCCATTCTTATGTAACTCCCATGGTACGTCATCCCGAGTGCAACGAGGGATCTCCATTATTTTGGCAAAACTCCTAATTTTATAAATTTCAGGTTTCACCTTGCCAAATCAATCATGTGCTCATATAATGAGCAAATTTTTTAAATTATTGTAAAGGAGAAGATATGCCGCAAGCTAATATATTGACCGATGCAAAACTAAAGCAGTTGTATTATGAAATTGCTGATGATTATGCATTTCTTAGTGGGATTCAAACGCCATTTCCTTTAACTGCTGCTCAAATTGCTGAAGAGCTTAATCGCCGTCTTTATAATTCATTAACTAATCCTAGCTGCCCACTTTATAGTTTGCCAGATGTAGAGAAGGACAAAGCTTTTACAGTTTTGAATACTTATTTAAGGGCCTGTCAACATAATACTTTTATTCATAATCAAAATAATTTAGTTAGAATAAATTATAGCTATTTAAATCCTCCACCTATAACTACTCCTACCTACGTAATTATTGATAACAGACCACATAGATCTTATTGTGCATCTAACGACTTTCTTATTACTTGGATGCTCTTAAATATGGTTGGACGCTCAAATCACCAAATACATCCACACGGCTCAATATTTCCATCTAGTAATACACATGGCCATTCTCGTAAAAGAAAAGATAAAGAAGAGGCTGAAGCTGCTGCTCAAGCACAGTTTTGGGCGATGGTTGTAGTTGTTTGTGCTATTATTGCAGCTATTGCTTCTGCATTTATTGCATTATATTATTTATTAAATGAAGTTAATGCTAGTTTAAATCGTTTTATATACAACGAAGGGTGGATTCAAGCTTTAGTTTCTCTATCTTCTATAGCTGCATCTGGCTTTACGAGTTTTATTTTAGCAAATACTTTTGTAACCCCGCCATTAATTGGACTAGCGATTACTGCAGGTTTAGCAAATCCTGTTGGTTTTGCAGTTTTTGGTGTGTTAGCAATTTCTCTTATTGGTGCAGCTGTTGGTGGATATCTTACTAATTTAGTTCAAAATTTTATTATTAGTAGCTTTAATAAAGATGCACTTGATCCTAATGATCCTCACCGCTTTGAGTTAACAGATAAAGAATCTCGTAATTTAATATCTAAGGGAATTGATCCAATCAAAGTTAAGTGCGCAATTATTGCTCTTCGTGCTGAGATTGGAAAAGAAAAAGTCCCTGGATTTATAGATCGTTTATTTATTCAACATGGTGGGAGAATTTCTAAGTGTTTGGATGACATTAGGCAGTTACGTAAAGGTAATTTAAAGGTTGTTGGCGTAGGTCCGTTGACTTTTGATTGTCAACAAGTTCAAACGGTTACAGTGCAAGTAGCACCACAACTACCACAACTTGGGATGAGATTCTTTTCACCACAACAGCTAATTGTAGTTCCTAATGTCCCAGAAGCATCTGCTCCGTTTATATCGCCACAAGTAGACAAGCAGTTGCCAAGTATTATTTTACCAGTTGAGGTAGTACAAGTTTTACCTCCTTCAGCACCTCCATCTGAACCAACTGAAGTTGTTGTTGCTGCAAATAATCCAAGTGTAGATGATGATGAAGATGAAAATCCAAGGCCAATTGTAGCTGGTCAATTTAGGTAATAAGAAGCGTAGCCTGGTTGCTTGCAACCAGGATTTATCAAAATTGAATCCTGGTTGCAAGCAACCAGGCTACTTCAAGTGATGGGCCGAGGCCCACATACATTTTATTCTTCTAAGGCGGCCATTGATACAGCGTGGTATCCTGCATCGACATGTAGAACTTCTCCAGTTATACCTGAAGCAAGGCTTGAGCATAAAAATGCGGCGGTATTGCCTACTTCTAATGCTGTAATATTACGTCTGAGTGGCGCAACATTAGCATATGCTGTTTGAAATTTTCTGAAATCTTTTATGCCTGCAGCAGCTAATGTTCTTATGGGACCAGCTGATATTGCATTAACTCTTAAACCTTTAGGTCCTACGCTTGCGGCAAGGTATCTCACTGCAGCTTCAAGACTTGCTTTGGCTATACCCATAACATTATAGTTAGGCACCGCTTTTTCAGCGCCATAATAACTAAGTGTTAAAATTGAACCTTCGGTATCTTTCATTAAAGGCTGAGCTGCTTTTGTTACAGCAACAAGACTATATGCGCTAATATCATGCGCAATGCGAAAACCTTCGCGGGTTGCGTTTTCAACATAATCACCTGCAATTTGATCTGCGGGTGCAAAAGCTACAGAATGGATTAATATATCTAATTTAGACCAATGAGAGCCTAATTTTTCAAAAACATTTTCAATTTCAGTATCACTAGCTACATCACAAGGAAAAGTAATGGTTGAATTAAATTCAGCAGCCATTTTGTCAACGCGTTCTTTTAATTTATCATTTTGATAGGTAAATGCAAGCTCCGCTCCTTCTCTATGTAAAGCTTCAGCAATTCCATAGGCAATTGAACGATTAGATACTAAACCAAAAATAAGTGCTTTCTTACCACTCAAAAATCCCACATTAATCTCCTAATGTTAATTTCTTTTTGCTTGTTGCGTTTATGGCATTTGATGCTAATAATTCGCGCATTTTAGCTTGGATCATGTCAATTGCAATTCTATTCTCACCACCACGAGGGACGATTAAGTCAGCATAGCGGCTAGAAGGTTCAATAAATTGAAGATACATTGGTCTGACAGTGGTTTCATATTGATGAAGAACAGATTCAAACGAGCGGTGGCGCTCAACGACATCACGCTTTAAACGACGGCTTAAGCAAACATCAAGAGGTGCTGACATAAAAATACGAATGTCCATTATTTCGCGTAATGCTTTATCGCTAAATAATAATATTCCTTCTATGACGATAATTGTATGTTGGCCTATTTTACGTGTTTCTGAAAGCCTAATATGCTTTGAGTGTGAATAAATAGGTATTTCTACAGAGTCACCTTCTTGTAAACGACGAAGGTGATCGCTTAATAGCGCGTGATCAAAAGCATCAGGATGGTCGTAGTTAATTTGTTCTCGCTGTGCTAATTGTAAGTGGCTATTGTCTTTGTAATAAGAGTCTTCTGAAATAACCACCACTTGATCAGAGCCTAGTTCATTGACAATAGTATTCGCCAGTAAACTTTTACCTGATGCTGAAGGTCCTGCAATTCCGATAATAATAGCTTTTTTAGTCATATATAGATCATCTAAAATTTTGTGCAAATAGTAAAGCTTTATAACGCTAATTTCAATAGATATTGCCTTTTTTATTTCCTTTTTAATAGAACATAAACAGCACCACTTCCACCATCACAGCCTAATGCACTATGAAAGGCGAGTATTTCGGGTATTTGTCTTAGCCAATTATTAATAAGGTTTTTTAATATTGGAGCTTCACCATGCTTGCTGCCTTTGCCATGAATAATTAATAATGAGCGGTTACCTAAACTATATTGTTTTATTATAAATTCGCATAAAGTATCTTTTGCAGATTCTTCGGTTAAACCATGTAAATCTAGCTGTGCTTGCAATGAGATTTGGCCATTTCTTAATTTAATTAATTGCTTACGCGAGATACTAGATTTTGTATAAATTAAAATTGAATCAGAGTTGACGGTATCTTGACTATAATTAGAGAGGTTAAATTGCAATGCTCTTGTTTTCTTTGAGACATCTTCTTTGTGTGATTTATTATCATGGTTGATTATCGAGTTATTAATTTTATTATATTTTTTTTCGTATATTAGAGGTTCTTTAAACACAGCTTTTTGAGTATGTTTTAAGGGCTTAACAGTTTTCATCATTTGGCGAAAGAGATCTTTATCTTCATCAGTTAAATTATCTTTTGACATAAGTATTCTTCACCGAATGATTGTTTATTCATAGTTAAGCTAATATTTTCCTTGATTTAGCGAAGCGTAATCAAGGTTTTTTCTTAAATATTAGCACCTAAAACCTTGATTACGCTTCGCTGCATCCATATCATTACCCACAAGTCTGCAGATCCTTGATGGGGCTGCATTGTCTGGAGGAATCCGAGCCACGACCGTTAGGGAGTGTGGTTCCTAAGATCTCCACTCCCTAACGGTCGTGGCTCGGATTCCTCTCACTTGCCAAGATAAAATTAACTTGTGTGTAATGATATGGCTGCATCAAGGCTACAATAATAATACGCTTAATTATATTGATATTTGGCAACTACTAGCAGTTATGCTAAGATTGCTCCAATAGTATTACGTAAGTTTTATAATTATCACATATTAAAGCTGGTTGACAATTAAATGTCGACATTCAATTATCTTTAAAGATTTTTCAGGTAGATCCTCATGAAAAAAGAAAGATCGCTTACCGCTATTTTACCTTTATGTTTGGTTTTATTAATAGATGGTATGGGTTTAGGTTTATTTTTCCCTATTTTAAATGCAATTCTAATTGAACCCTCTGCTAATTTTTTGCCATTCGATACCAGTTTGATGATGCGTAATTTTTGCTATGGGTTAACTATTGGTATTTTTATGATTTGTTGGTTTTTTGGTGCTGCAGTATTAGGAGATTTATCTGATAGTGTTGGTCGAAAAAAATCATTAATGATTTGTCTTTTAGGGGCATTTTTCGGTTATTTATTGTCTGCTGTTGCTATTGTTTTTCACAGTTTTTGGTTATTAATTGTAAGTAGAATCATTGCTGGATTCACGGCTGGAAGTCAACCAATTGCTCAGGCTGCTATCATTGATATTAGTACTGAAAAACATAAAGCACGAAATATTAGTTTGATCCTTTTGTCTATTTCTATAGGATTTGTATTAGGGCCGATTTGTGGAGGTATTTTATCTGATGCAAATTTAGTTTCATGGTTTAGTTTTCAGATGCCAATGTATTTTGCATCGTCATTGTCATTGATAAATGCGTTTTTATTATATTATACATTTAAGGAAACATTTACTAAACGGCATGATCAAGTCAAAATCAAATGGCATCATGCTATAAATATTTTTATACAAGCGTTTAAACACAAATCAATAAAGAAGTATTCGCTTGTGCTTTTAGTTATGATTTTCGGCTGGTCAAATTATTTTTCTTTTATTTCATTATTTCTATTACAAACTTATCACTATTCTGCGATGAAAAATTCATTGTTTTTGGCAACGCTTGGGTTAGGGTTTAGTGTGGGATGTGGATTTTTCGTTGATTTTTGTACCAAACGGTATGCCTTTGAAAGAATTGTAGAGGTAGGTTTACTTGCAACTTCAGTCTTTGTATTCATAACGCTTATTAGTTCAGCACAATGGGTATCTTGGTTGGCCGCGTTTTTAATAGGTATTACTCTTTCTGTGGCTTATTCAGTATTATTAACTATATTTTCCAATCAAGTAGGTGATAATGAGCAAGGCTGGGTTATGGGAGTTACAGGTTCTGTAATGGCTTTATGTTTTGGGGTAACTTCGATTTTCACAGGATTAGTTGCACATTTAGGGGCAGTATTACCTATGATGCTCGCTATAATAGGACTTGCTTTAAGTGCTATATTGTTATGGTTTTTAGAATCAAAAGTTGATTCTAAGCGCAATCAACTTAGAAATTGAGATAATTATGTCTTCTTTATATTCCCTTGCTACCAAAGATTTTAAGACCATTTTAGATTTTCTACGATTTGGTATAAGTTCTGCTAATGCTGCAAAACTATATTATGGTCATGGCACTGATAATTCATATGATGAGATTTTAGCCCTTATTTTAGGTAGCTTGTCTTTGCCTCTGGATGCAGAACAAATTATGTTTAATGCTCAGTTAACTAAAGATGAAATGGACTTATTATCTAAACAATTATATAAAAGGATTGTTGAACATGTGCCAGTTCCATATTTAACAAAAACTGCCTATTTCTGTGATTTAGCTTTTTATGTTGATGAACGAGTTATAGTCCCACGTTCGCCAATTGCTGAATTGATTCTTGCTAAGTTTTCACCGTGGATTGACGAAGATAAAGTAGAGTCTATTTTAGATCTTTGTACAGGAAGTGGTTGTATTGCTATAGCTTGTTGTTATGCTTTTGAAGATGCATTAGTTGATGCAGTTGATATTTCAAAAGATGCGATTTCTGTGGCACAAATAAATCGTGATAAACATTCTATGCAAGATGCTTTAACTATAATTGAGTCTGATTGCTTTTCTGCAGTTCCTTTAAAAAAATACGATATTATTGTGAGTAATCCTCCTTATGTTGGTCATGAAGAAATGCAAACGCTGCCAGATGAATATCTTCATGAGCCTAATATTGCGCTTGAAACTACCAATAATGGTTTGGCAATAGTTGATAATATTCTGCTTAATGCACAAAATTATTTATCAGATCATGGAATTTTGGTTGTTGAAGTGGGTAATAGCGAAGAGGCCTTGCTTGAAGCATATCCTAATATTCCATTTACCTGGCTTGAATTTGAGCGAGGTGGCAGCGGTGTATTTCTATTAACCTGCCAACAATTAAAAGACTATAATGATAATTAGGTTGTGTTGATAATTACCCACA
>CAMDMN010000012.1 GCA_945901965.1 Legionella genomosp. 1
AGATTCCGGGAGTTTTATCATCCCTTGGCCATTAATTTTTTGTACCAATTGAAATAAATTACCTAAATCTCCTTTTGGTAGAGAAATATATAAATTACCATCAATTACACCTTCAGGAACCACAACATTCAATTTTGTTACTTCGAATTTCGCCCCTTTACTAAATAGTCTTGGTAATTCAGGAAGCATTGCAAATAGAGTCTTCTGACGATCAGCTTCTGTGGCTTCTTGTTGAATTTTATTTGCGTCGGCATTAAGTTCTGCAAGCACCTTGGCATCAATATTTTTAATTGCAACTTCAAGCACCGCAGGACCATAAGTCTTATCTTTAACCGTATACTTAGTTAACGACGCTTTAAAAAATGAATCAAGTAAACCATCATTAATATTAGAATTTGAGGTTAGATCTAATTGCTCTAAGTCGAATATTTTTTTATCATCCTCGGTAACAATCAAAGAAGGAACAACAAGATTTGCGTCACCTAGATATAATACCATTTCGGTTAGGTGCAAATCAAATTTATTAGTTACTTTCCCAAGAGTCGCCTTCATATTAGACTTTGTCAATTTAGCGCCATCAATAACCATGCCGCCATCTATATCAGTCATATTTGATGAAAGTTCAATATAACTATCTATGCCATCCCACTCAAACTGATCTCCGCCTTGTTTTGCAATTAAGTTAAATTTAGGAACTATAAAATGTAATGTGGATTTATTTAAATAATTAACGAATAAGCTTAATTTTATATTTGGCTTAACTGATTTATCAGTAAATAAATTAGAGAATTTTTCATTGTAAGCCGTTGGCATTTCTACATCGCTAATCGCATATCCTAAGCCAAATTTAACTCCTGTATCAGTATACATAATTGGGCCATGATATATTACAACTGGAGTTTTAAAGTCATAGTCTTCTGCAGCTATAGTAACTACTTGTCCATTCTCGTCTTTTGAAAGCCTTTCAGGAATATGCAAACTCCAATTTAGCAAAGCATTTGATTTATACCATCCGCGCTTATATTCAACGACTTTAACAGTCATTCCACTTGATTGATTTATTACATCAATATTTTTATTGATAGTCCGCTCAGTTATTAATCCCATTCCAAAATAACTGCCAAGGACCAAAGCGGCAAGCACCACAACTAATCCTAATATTTTTTTCATTATTTTCTCCATGTATTATAATAATCTGCTTTAGCTGCCACTCACCATATTCACCGAGGAAAATATAGTCTCTAGTAAAAAAGATAAACTTAAACTTCACTGCCAAAAAGTATCCATAATTAAAACACGTAAATAGGTCTCTGGCAAAGAGATATAATTAACTTATTTATAAATTTCATATTGACCTTAGATCTATAATTGGCATTATATATAGATCTAAGTAATATTAACTATGTTCGATATGGCTTACAATAGGTCTCTTTTACTGTAAAGGCTAGTATAAGTGCCATTATTGAACATAGTGGCAATATACGAAAACCGTATTGAAAGTCAGATAAGAGCAGCTTTTCTACATTATACCCACGAGCTCCTGCAACTTGATCAACCAAAAATCCCACAATTGGCTGCATTAATGCCCCAACAAAAATTGATGCCATATTGGTAAATGCTATTGAAGTACCAACAACAGATCTATCATGAATCTCAGTTGAAACAGCATAAGCTATTGCCACACCAGTATTTGTCATCCCAAAAGCAAAAAACAATAAATAGGCAGAGTTTTCATTTAAATTAGGATAAAACACAAATAAAGTTGAAAGCACAACGCCAAACAAAGCTGAAACAATCATTATCGGTTTTCGTCGGCCTATTTTATCTGACAACCAACCAGATAAAGGACCGCCAATTCCCCAGCCAATAAAGATAAGTCCTGTCGCAAAAGCTGCAGTGTGAGCTGAAAAACCTCGACCAAACTGAAGGTAAGCAGGCCCTATAGATTCACCAATTACTGCCGTAGGCCCAAAGAGAAAGCCCGCATAAAAAGCATTAAGCCATGTCTGACGATGAGAAAGAATTATACGTAAACTTTCGAAAATGGTGATTCTTTTTGCAAATCTAACCTCATGTTTTTTTGCGTTTGGATTATCTTGAATAAATTTATACAATAAAGCTGCCAATACAATAAAGAGAAAGGCAATAATAAGCATACTATGGCGCCAACCAACTTCGGCAACTAAAAAAGAAACTGGCGCTTCACCAGCAGCGGCTCCCAACATCCCCAATGCTTGAGTCAACCCTGCTAATAAACCAAGCATGGTCGGAGGGAACCATGATGTCGCAAGTCGTAATGCACTAATAAAAGCGAAGGCTGCACTAAATCCAATAAGCATTCTACCAACCGATGCCATATGCAAACTATCTGCTAGGCCAAAAACACAACAACCAAATGCTGTAATAATTGACATAATAGTTAAAATCCAGCGGATACTAATTCGATCAACAGTAAGACCCACTGGAATTTGCATCAAAATATAAGGAACATAAAAAGAAGCTGTTAAGATACCAAAACCTGCCTCATTAATTCCAAAATCATGTTGTAAATAGATATGCATTACACCGGGAGCTACACGGGCTAAATAATCAGAAAAATAAAAGGTAGCCGCTAAACCCCAAATGAGCCAAGCAAACCAAAAGTTAAATTTAAAATTATTTTTTTCAGATCCTAATGTTTCAATAGTATTCATATCTCAACTTAATTTAACGAAACATCCAACTTCTAATATTTTTGTATAAAAATTTAAATGGGGTACAATATTAATGCTGGATGAAAATTAAAAGGTTAGTAATTATACTGCTATAGTTGATAAATTCAACTTTTTGCGTAACATCTGTTTTCAAGACAAAAAATTATTAATAATGAAGAGATATTATGAATATTTTAAATGATGAATTAGAAGCTGCTATTGAAAATGCATTATCTACTGCTGGAAATAATTTAGAGGCAAACAAAGCTTATTTAGAATTTATTAAAGCTAATTTTATTATTCCAATTGATAAAGATTCAGATCCGCTTCTTCCTGAAGTTTTATACTTAGAAGACAATGGCAACATTTTTTTACCTGTCTTTACTAACATGTCATATTTTGACCTATGGGCTAAAACGATTAAAGATAACATCACCATATTAAAACTTTCAGGGGTTAATCTTCTGCAAGGAATAGGTGATAATGTTATAGTTAGCTTAAATATTGGTAGCGAAATATATAAAGAATTTAACCCTCAAGAATTAGCCAGAATGCGATCTATGGTCTTAAAATTATTCAAATAATGTAGCCTGGTTGCTTGCAACCGGGGTTCCAATTAGGGGGATCCTGGTTGCAAGCAACCAGGCTACAACCAGAGACTTATTACGATTATGCAACTAATTCGAATAATTGAATGCCTACGGCCGCAGAAACTGCAATAATGCCAGTTATTTCAAGCACCGTAACAAAATATCCAAAAAAGTTTTCATGGTATACGCCATCATTTGCAGAATCATTTTGATTTAAACTTTCATCCGCAAACTCATGTAAAGCTTTTTCGCCATAAAAACCTGCCCACCACCCTTCAATCCAATGCAAAGACTCTTTTGAGCCTACAGCATAAGGGTTTTCTTCTTCATTGACTTCAGCAACCGCACACTCATAACCGTATGCATAACAATCTTCCAAACTTGGGTGCTCAATGTTAAAGCGCAGTTTTATATCTGGTAACAACGCCATCATATCGTTCATATTGAAACCCCTTCATATAATTTATATAACATTTGCAATTGAGGCTTAAACAACTAAATATAACAAGCTTTCAATTGGCTTAAATTAATTCTACGACTTCATATATTACTGAAAATGCCACAACGTAATATTTTACTCTTTCTTAACAATTGAGAATGTAGGAGTGATTAATATATCGTGAGATACTAGGGAGCCAATCGGCGTTTTTTCCATTTATTACCTTGGCGATAATAATGAATTCTATCATGTAGGCGGTTATCTCTTCCTTGCCAAAACTCTAGTTCATCAGCAATGACCTCATAACCACCCCAGAAATCTGGTCGAACAATTGGCTCTTGCTGATATTTAGCGATTAACTCATTTAAATCTCGTTCTAGCTGCTCTCGTTTTTTAATTACCTTAGATTGTGGGGAAATTATTGCAGATATTTGGCTTGCTATTGGCCTCGAAGAAAAATATATATTAGATCTTTCTTTACTAATTCGCTGTACTCGTCCTCTTACTCTCACTTGCCTTGCCATTTCTGGCCAATAAAAATTAAGTGCCGCATAAGGACTGGCTTCAATCTGGATTGATTTTGCACTTGTATAATTAGTAAAAAAAACAAAAGAATCATCTTTAGTCTCTTTTAACAAGACCACCCTAGAGTCAGGATGATTTAATTCATCTACTGTAGAGAGCACCATAGCAGTTGGATCATTTTTTTCATGTTCGATAACTTCAGCAAACCATTTCCCAAATTGAGTCATCGGATTAGAAGACGTATTCTCATCATTCAAGCTCAAATTGCCATATTCACGACGGATATCTGCTATTGTTTTCCAATGTCCCATGAAGAGAACTCACTTTTTTATTAATCAAATACCCAATATTGTACTACGCTTACGCGATTATTAACTTTCATGGTGGGCACGTCGCTTACGCTCCTTTGCCACCCTACAAATTCCAACTTAAGGTAAGGTGGGCAAAGCGCCAACACATTTAGCCTGGATGAAGCGTAGCGTAATCCGGGTTAAGTCTTTAAAAATAAGACCTTGAACCAGGATTACGCTACGCTTCATCCAGGCTAAGGGGATTTACCAACCGGTAACTAATGCTATAGCATCACCTAAATCAGCTGGTGAGCTTACAGTTTTAACACCAGCGGCTTCAAGAGCCTTAAATTTATCAGCAGCAGTTCCTTTCCCACCAGAAATAATAGCACCAGCATGTCCCATTCTTTTACCAGCAGGAGCAGTTACTCCAGCAATATAAGATACAACTGGCTTTTTAACATGAGCCTTAATATATTCAGCAGCTTCTTCTTCTGCAGATCCACCAATTTCGCCCACAAGAATTATCGCTTCTGTCTGCTCATCTTTCTCAAATAAAGCAAGAATATCTATAAATGTTGAGCCAGGAATTGGATCGCCACCAATACCAACACAAGTACTTTGTCCAAAACCTTTGTCTGTTGTTTGCTTAACAGCTTCATAAGTTAAGGTACCTGAACGTGAGACAATACCAACTTTACCAGGTAAATGAATAGATCCAGGCATAATACCAATTTTACAAGCTCCTGGAGTAATAACGCCCGGACAATTAGGCCCAATTAATCGACTATTTGTATTATTTTCTAAATAAACCTTTATTTGTAACATATCCAGAACAGGAACGCCTTCTGTAATACAAACTATCAACTTAATACCTGCCTCTGCGGCCTCTAGAATTGAGTCCTTACAAAATGGAGCAGGAACATATATAACAGTTGCATCAGCTCCAGTTTCTTCTACAGCTTCTCGGACTGTATTAAACACCGGTAAATTAAGATGCATAGATCCACCTTTACCTGGTGTTACACCACCAACCATAAGAGTGCCGTAACTAATTGCCTGCTCAGAATGATATGTTCCTTGTTTACCAGTAAATCCCTGACAAATTACTTTTGTTTTCTCATTTACTAAAATACTCATTATTGCCTCAAAATATATTTAAGCTATAGCTGCTACGATTTTTTTAGCAGCATCTGTTAGGCTTTTAGCACCAATTACGTTTAGATCAGATTTATTTAAAATATCAGTACCTAATTCAGCATTATTACCTTCTAAACGCACGACCACAGGGATATCCACATTAATCTCTTTAACTGCAGTTAATATACCTTCAGCAATTAAATCGCAGCGTACAATCCCACCAAAAATATTAACTAAAATACCCTTTACCTTTTCATCTGAAAGGATAATTTTAAAAGCTTCACTTACCCGCTCTTTTGTAGCACCACCACCAACATCAAGGAAATTAGCAGGATCGCCACCATGTAATTTAATAACATCCATAGTAGCCATTGCAAGACCCGCACCATTTACCATGCAGCCGATTGATCCATCTAAAGGAATATAATTTAACTCCCAATCAAGTGCACTATTTACTCGATCATCTTCTTGACTAGCATCACGCATTGCTTTTAAGCGAGGATGTCTAAATAAAGCATTGTCATCAATAGTAACTTTGCCATCAAGACATATAATATCTCCTGACTTTGTAACTACTAATGGATTAATTTCTAAAAGGCTCAAGTCACAGTCAACAAACATTTTGCCTAAACCTATCATCAAAGTAGTAAATTGTTTTACTTGTGATTCTGTTAGCTCTAATTTAAATGCTAAATCACGACATTGAAAAGGCATAACTCCAACCAATGGATCAACCGCTATTTTAAAAATTTTATGTGGTGTTTCTTCTGCCACTTTTTCAATTTCAACGCCGCCTTCAGTGGACGCCATAATAACAACGCGACGACTTGCACGATCAACAACTGCGCCAAGATAAAGTTCACGCGCAATATCGCTAGTTTCTTCAACTAAAACTGCTTGCACAGGCTGTCCATGAGCATCAGTTTGATAAGTTACCAAACGAGTTCCTAATAATCCTTGCACATAAGCTGCTAAGTCATCTTTTGAAGCAACAATTTTTACTCCACCAGCCTTGCCTCGTCCACCAGCATGAACTTGTGCCTTAACTACCCAACGTGCGGTAGATAGCTGTGATGCTACTTGGAGAGCATCTTCAACGTTATATGCCACTTCGCCCTTAGGGGTTGGCAATCCAAAACTTGCAAATAATTGCTTGGCTTGGTATTCATGTAAATTCATTCTAGGTACCTTTATAATCTAAACATTGAGTAACAAACGTGATGGATCTTCTAAAAACTCCTTCACACTTACCAAAAATTGCACCGAATCCTTCCCGTCAATTAAGCGATGATCATAAGATAATGCCACATACATCATCGGGCGAATAACAATCTGACCATTTTCAACAATTGGCCTATCTTGTATTTTATGCATCCCTAAAATACCTGTTTGTGGAGGGTTAATAATTGGCGTTGCCAACAAAGAACCAAAAACACCTCCATTGGTAATAGTAAAAGTTCCACCTTGCATCTCTTCAATTGACAATTTACCAAGACGCGCTCTTCCTGCCGCATCTCCAATTGAACGTTCAATTTCAGCCATACTAAGAAGATCAGCATTCCTAACAATAGGAACCACTAACCCACGCTCGGTAGATACTGCTATTCCAATATCATAATATCCATGATAAACAATATCTTGCCCATCGATTGAGGCATTTACAGCAGGGAATCGTTTAAGCGATTCAACAACAGCTTTAGTGAAAAATGACATGAATCCTAATTTCACCCCATGTTTTTTCTCGAAGCTATCTTTATACTGTGCGCGCATATCCATAACTGCTTTAAGATTAACTTCATTAAAGGTAGTTAACATCGCAGCATTATGTTGTGCTTGTAACAATCTCTCCGCTACTTTTGCCCGTAATCTAGACATAGGTTCACGCCGCTCTTCACGCGTACCTGGTGCAAAAGCGACAGATTCAGCTTTTTTAACCGGGTTAAGAGGCGCTTCTTTTGCGGTTACACTGTTATCACGACTTGTCTTAATATATGAAACTACATCGTCTTTAGTTATACGGCCATCTTTGCCAGAACCTTCAATTTGACTTGGTTGTAAATCATTCTCAGCAAGTATTCTTCTAACCGCAGGACTAGTTAACTGATCATCAAGTGCAGATATATCTTTTGAACTTCCTTCAGATTTTTCAACTTGCTTAAGCGATGATGCATCACCTTGAGTAATTCGAGCCAATAATTGACCTGAATTTACGATGTCTCCTTCCTTAAATAAAATTTCCTGCAGGACACCATCAGTTGGCGATGGAACCTCAAGTACTACTTTATCAGTTTCCAGATCAAGTATATTTTCATCACGGGAAACTTTATCCCCGACTTTTTTATGCCATGTAGCGATTGTGGCATCAGCTACTGATTCAGGTAAGGCAGGTACTTTAACTTCAATTGACATGATGATACCTTCTTTATTTTATATTTGTTAAACCAAGATGCATATTCGCATCTAACCTAATAAGGTAGATTCTACTAATTCCTGTTGTTGCTTTGCATGAAGATATGCACTACCAACCGCTGGTGATGCAGCAAAAGGTCTTCCAACATAATGTAATTCCTGTCCTTTTTGTAAGCAATCAATAATATTATGTTGTGATGAAAACCATATCCCCTGATTTTGTGGCTCCTCTTGACACCAAATTACATTTTTTGCTTGTGGATAACTCATCAATTCCCGTCTTAGTGCTTTTTTAGGAAAAGGATAAAGTTGTTCGATACGAATAATTGCTATATGAGAAAGTTTATCATCACGACGTTTTTGCAATAAATCATAATAAACTTTGCCACAACAAAGAACTACTTTAGTAATTTTTTCCTTATCATGTTCATCAATTTCAGGAATTACTACATTAAATGAACCAGTTGTTAAATCACTTAGCGCTGAAACTGCCAATTTGTGACGAAGCAAACTTTTTGGCGTCATAACTATTAATGGTTTTCTAAAATTTCGTAATTGCTGTCGTCGCAATAAATGAAATATTTGAGCGGGTGTGGTTGGCGTACATACTTGCATATTCTGCTGCGCGCACAATTGCATATAACGCTCTAAACGTGCAGATGAATGTTCAGGGCCTTGACCCTCATAACCATGTGGTAGCAACATTACTAACCCACACAATCTTCCCCATTTTTGCTCACCAGAACTAATAAATTGATCGACTACAACCTGGGCACCATTAGCAAAGTCACCAAATTGAGCTTCCCATAATACCAAACTAGATGGTTCAGAAGCTGCATAGCCATATTCAAATGCAAGTACTGCTTCTTCTGATAATACTGAATCAATCACAGAGAAAGGTCTAGATGGATCTGAATTAACTTTTTCTAAAGGGACATAAATTCCGCCAGTTTCTATTTCATGCAAAACAGCATGGCGATGAGCAAAAGTACCGCGGCCTGAATCTTGACCGGATAAACGAACTCCATAACCTTCATTTAATAAGGTGGCATAAGCCATTGTTTCGGCATATCCCCAATTTAAAGGCACTTCATCTTTAGTCATTTTTTCACGTTCAGCTAATAACTTTTTTACCACGGGATGTAATTCAAATCCTTCTGGCAATTTAAGTAACTTATTAGATAACTCAACTAAAGTTGCTTCATCAACTGATGTATCAGCTATATCTGTCCATTTAGCATTAATATATGGCGTCCAATCAACCGCTACTTTACCACTGAAATCACCATGAACTGTATCAACAACAGCCTCTGATTTATCCAATTTATTGCGATACTCCTCCATCAAATCATTAACTTTATCTAGAGTTATTAAACCTTCGGCAATTAATTTTTCTGCATATATTTCACGAAGCGGCTGCATAGATTTAATTTTTTTATACATCACAGGCTGCGTAACTGAAGGTTCATCAGCTTCATTATGACCATTCCTACGATAGCAAACTAAATCAATAACCACATCTCGCTTAAATTTCATTCTAAATTCAAATGCAATCCCTGTGGCAAAGATAACTGCTTCTGGATCGTCGCCATTTACATGAATAATTGGTGCCTGCACCATTTTTGCTACATCAGTGCAATATAAAGTTGAACGAGAATCAAGTGGATTACTAGTAGTAAAGCCAATTTGATTATTAATAACAATATGAACCGTGCCGCCTGTACAATATCCACGTGCTTGGGAGAAATTAAAAGTCTCCATCACAACACCTTGCCCGGCAAAAGCTGCATCACCATGCAAAACTATAGGAACAACTGCATTCATCTTTTCCAAATCATGTCGACGACGTAAACGTGAGCGAGCCGATCCTATAACAACAGGACCGATAATTTCTAAATGTGAAGGATTAAATGCCAAAGCGACATGAACAACAGCTGATGACTCGGTGCGTATATTCGATGAAAAACCTAAATGATATTTAACATCCCCGGTTCGATCAGTATTAATTTTACCTTCAAACTCTTGGAATAACTCATTAGGCTCTTTACCTAAAACATTCACCAACACATTCAATCGACCACGATGCGCCATACCAATGACAATTTCTTTAACAGAAGATTCACCACCTAATCTTATGATCTCTTTCATCATTGGAACAAGTGAGTCTCCACCTTCAAGGGCGAAACGTTTCTGACCGACATAACGAGTAGCAAGGTAGCGCTCAAGACCATCAGCTGCAATAAGCTCTTTTAAAATATCAAGTTTTTTTTGAGCTTTATAATTAAACTTACCTTGAGCTGATTCTAATTTTTGTTCTAACCATTGAGTCTCTTCATCATTAGCTATATGCATAAACTCAATGCCTATACTGCTACAATAGGTATCTTGTAGCACTTGATATATTTCTCGGAGCGGCAATTGTTCTTTGCTAAATGATTTCCCAGCATAAAAAGTATGTTCTAAATCATCTTTTGATAAATTATGATAAGACAGACTAAGAGCTGGAACTGGCTTACGCTCAGCCATTTCCAATGGATCAAGTTTAGCCGCATGATGACCAAGCTTACGAAAATCGTTTATTAAATTAGCAACTTGTGCTTGTTTTGCATCAACTGTTGCTGCAACTTGTGTAGCCTTCTTATCAGCATGCTCTAAGAAATAATTACGTATATCGCGGTGCGAAACATCGAATGCATCACCATTAACTTTTGGCAATGCATTAAAAACTGCCTGCCAGTCTTCAGGGACAGAACTTGGATTTGCCAAATAATCTTCATATAAACCATCAACATACTCCATAGATCCACCGGATAAATATGAAGTAGCTAAATCATGTTGTAGCATAGAGCTCATTAATTTTTTCTCCAAAGAAAACTAAACCAAATTACTATTGGTAGATCAAGTTTCCTGATTTAACATTTGTTTGCGTATCTTTCCAATAGCAGCTGTTGGATTTAATCCTTTAGGGCAAACGTTTGCACAATTCATAATTGATCGGCATCTAAATACACTGAATGGATCTTGTAATTTCTCCAAACGATGTTTGCTCGCAGTATCTCGACTATCAGACAAAAATCTTTGCGCCTGTAAAAGACCTGCGGGTCCCACAAATTTATCTGGGTTCCACCAAAATGACGGGCAAGAACTAGTGCAACATGCACATAAAATACATTCGTATAAGCCATCAAGTTGAGAACGTTCAGCAGGTGATTGTAACCGCTCTTGTGCGGGAATTGTACCATCATTTTGCAAATATGGCTCAATTCGTTCATATTGCTGATAAAATTGTGACATATCAACAACTAAATCGCGGACCACTGGAAACCCAGGCAATGGTCTTATGACAATTACATCCGAATTTAATTCTCCAATATGGGTGATACAAGCCAACCCATTTGCTCCATTAATATTCATCCCATCCGAGCCGCATACACCTTCACGACAAGAGCGACGAAATGATATGGTTGGATCTTGTTCTGCTTTCAACCGCTCAAGCAAAGCCAAAACCATAGGATCACTATTTGCAGGAATAGATATCTCATAATCCTTCATGTAAGGCTTAAGATCATCCGCTGGATTGTAACGATAGATGGAAAATTTTATATTTCTATTATCAGCCATAACAGATCCTCTTAATAAACTCGTTCTTTCGGCTCAAATGGCTCGACATATTTTGGTGAAACATTCACCGGACGATAATCTATTGCATCATCTTTTTCAAAATACAATGTATGTTTTATCCACTTTTTATCATCACGCTTAGGATAATCTTCACGACTATGAGCCCCTCTACTTTCTGTACGCGCAAGTGCTGATTGAGCTGTAGCGATCGCTGTCGCCATTAAATTATCTAACTCAAGAACAGTTACTCGGTCAGTATTAAATGCATCGCTCTTATCAAATAATTTTGCGGTTTTAAGGCGATTACGTAAATCATCCAATCGTTTTAAACCGTGAGTCATGAATTCCGCTGTACGAAACACGCCGAAATCTTCTTGCATAACTCGTTGCATTTCATCATATATAACTGAAGGACTCTCACCATCTTCAGATTTTTGCCACCTATCATAACGCGCTAAAGATAAAGCGATATCTTCTTCTGAAACATAAGGCATATCTGGTAGTTGATTAGATTGCCATAATTGCTCTACATGTAAACCAGCAGCTCGACCAAATACCACAAGATCTAGTAAGGAATTACCACCTAAACGATTTGCGCCATGTACCGACACACAAGCACACTCACCAACCGCATATAAGCCTTCAACGATATGATCTTTACCACGGCGCTTTGTAATCACTTGGCTATTTATATTAGTCGGAATCCCACCCATACTATAATGGCAAGTAGGAACGACAGGAATTGGCTCATGAATTGGATCAACTCCCGCAAATTTCATTGAAAGTTCACGAATCCCTGGCAAGCGTGATTTAATTAAATCAGCACCTAAATGATCTAGTTTTAATTTAACATGATCAACACCTTTAGGATCAAAACCCTTACCAGCACGAAGTTCCAATGCAATAGCACGAGAAACAACATCACGGGATGCTAAATCTTTTACATGCGGAGCATAACGCTCCATAAAGCGTTCACCATCTTTATTAATAAGATAGCCACCTTCACCTCGACAACCTTCAGTTACTAATGTACCAGCACCTGCGATTCCAGTTGGGTGAAATTGCCACATCTCCATATCTTGTAAGGGGATACCTGCCCTTAATGCCATACCGAAACCATCACCAGTATTAATATATGCATTAGTCGTCGATTGATAAATACGACCAGCGCCACCGGTTGCTAATATACAAACTCGAGATTGAAAAAATACAACCTCGCCAGTTTCTATGCATAACGCCGAAACTCCAGCAATGCGATCGTGTGCATCTTTAACAAAATCCAATGCTAACCACTCACTAAAAATATGTGTTTTAGCTTTTAAATTTTGCTGATAAAGCGTATGTAATAAAGCATGCCCAGTTCTATCTGCTGCAGCACATGTCCTTGCTGCCTGCTCACCGCCAAAGTTTTTTGATTGTCCACCAAACTGACGCTGGTAAATTTTACCGTTATCCATGCGTGAAAATGGCAAGCCCATATGCTCAAGCTCATAAACAACTTCAGGACCATTTTTACACATATATTCAATACAATCCTGATCGCCAATATAATCAGCGCCTTTTACCGTATCATACATATGCCAGCGCCAATCATCTTCATCCGCATTACCTAGAGCCGATGTAATTCCACCTTGAGCTGAAACAGTATGTGAACGAGTAGGAAATACTTTTGAAAGTAGTGCGACTTTTAAGCCAGAATTTGCCAACTGCAAAGAAGCACGCATCCCAGCGCCACCGGCACCAATAATTACCGCATCAAATTTATTACGAGCAAACGTCATTATTATTGTCCCCAAAGAATCATTAAGCCCCAAATAAATTGCCCAACGAGCAATAGAGCAACTAACATTTGTATGGATAATCTAATAGCCACACATTTTAGATAATCAGTGGTTACAGTCCATATGCCAATCCAAGCATGTAAAGAAAGGGATAATAATGCAGTAATAGATGCGATCTTTACTAATTGGCAATTAAACAATGCCTGCCAGGCGGTATAATTTATATGCGGATGTAGCGCTATAAATCCTATTAAAAATAGAGAATAAGCCGCAAAATAAATAGCTGTAACCCGCTGGATTAACCAATCTTTTAAACCATTACCAGTTAAGCTTGTAACATCAGTTACCATATCCAAATCCCTAGTAAAATTGTTAAAATGCTGGCAAGAATGAGAACAATAACGGAAGATTTTCTACCGGCATTAAGCTCCTCCCCCAAACCAAAATCCATAAATATATGACGAATCCCCGCAATCAGGTGATAGACTAATGCTGCAGAAAATACCCACAGGAAAAACTTTAAATAAAAACACTGCACCCATATTTGAAGTTGATTAAAAGACTCAGGCGTTGATAAAGATAATTTTAAAATATAAAGCATCAATGGCATTAGTAAAAACAGGATTACACCCGAAATGCGATGCAATATCGATACTATCGCCATAGGAGGGAATTTTAAACTACCCAAATCAAGGTTAACTGGTCTTTTGTGGTTCATCACTATTAATTTCTTCCCAAATAATAAATCTTATGAATATAAGATTACTTAAAATGGTTAGTATATCACTCTGTTTTTCTTACGCAAAGTTATAGAAGACTTAATTTACATCATTATAGTGAATGACGAATATTATCTACGCAACATTGCCTCCTAGTCATAGTGTATTTTTTATGATTTTGAATTGAAAGAGATTAGACCAGGGAGGAAGCATCAAAGTTTAAAAATAGCACAACGTTATGTAGGGTGGCGCAAAGGAGTGCAACGACGTGCCCACCAGTCGAGTTCATCTTGTCATTATGGTGGGCACGCTGTGCTTTGCACCACCCTACGCGTGCTATTTTTAAACATTAATGCTCTTACCCTGGGTTAGACCTTGTTGTTCAATAAAATTATGCCTATGCTATATAATATAGGATTATTTTTTTGAGCATTCGAAGATAATGAAGCCATCTAAAAATAAAAAAAATGGATTGTCGCTTACTGAGGTTAAAAAAAGTCAGACTACTGAGGAGGTAACTTCTCTTTATGAGGCTGTATTAAATCATGCGGGTTATGCGATGATTGCTACGGATGTTGACGGTATCATTACATTATTTAATCCGGCGGCTGAACTCATGCTAGGTCTTTTGGCTAAAGATTTAGTTGGTAAAAAAAGTCCGGCCATTTGGCATGATCCTGTTGAAATTAACATTCGTGCAAAGCAACTTTCCCAGGAGTTTTAAAAAAAAATAGAGCCAGGATTTGAAGTCTTTGTGGTAAGAACATTATTAGGACTTCCTAATCAACAAGAATGGACATACATTAGAAAAGATGGTTCGCGTATTACCGTAATGTTAGCTATTACTGCTTTATATAATCAAAAAAAACAAATTACTGGTTTTCTTGGTATCGCTTCAGATTTATCTTTGCAACTGAAAATGCAATCCGATCTGCAAATGGCAAGGGATGAACTTAGTATTGCGATTGACTTGGCTAAAATTGGAATATGGTCTTGGAACCCACAAAATAATGCATTGTATTGGAATGATAGGATGTTTGAAATTTATCAACAACCTATTGCATTGCGTGAAAATGGCTTAAATTATGAACATTGGCGGATGAGGCTATATGCGGATGATGCTGAAAAAGCTGAAAAAAATTTAAGCGACGCGGTAAAAGGGCTTGGTGATTTTGATGAAGTATTTCGCATAGTTTGGCCTAATGGTGAAATTAGGTATGTTAAGGGCGCAGCTAAAGTAAGGCGAGATGCTAACGGAAATGCTTTATCTGTAACCGGGTTGAATCTAGATATTACTACGGAAATTAATCATCAAGAGATGTTACTTATAGACAAAAAACGTTCTGAGGAGGCAAATCGGGCAAAGTCGGCTTTTATTGCAAATATGAGTCATGAAATTAGAACTCCGATGAACGCTATTATTGGTTTGTTACAATTATTGCGTAAAACATCACTAACTTCACATCAAATAGATTATGTGCGTCAGTTACAGTTATCGGGTGATAATTTATTATTAATTATAAACGACATTCTTGATCTTTCAAAAATTGAAGCTAATAAATTATTGCTTGATATTACTTTAGTTAATCTCGAAAAAATATTACATGATATGTCGTCAGTTCTTTCGATTAATATTGGGAATAAAGATATTGAACTTTTATTTAATCTTCCCTCAACTTTACCTCAGTGTGTTTTCGCCGATGGTTTAAGATTACAGCAAATTTTGCTTAATTTATTAAGTAATGCAATTAAATTTACTGAGAAAGGAGAAATAATTTTTTCAGTGTTACCTAATGCGATTAAAAATAAAAAAGTGACGCTTGAGTTTTCAGTTAGGGATACTGGGATAGGGATTTCTCCTGAACAATTAAATATTATTTTTGATGCTTTCTCACAGGCAGAAAGTAGCATTACTCGACGTTTTGGAGGAACTGGGCTTGGGCTTACTATTACTAAACGATTGATTAAATTAATGGGTGGGGAATTATTTGTTGAATCTAAGCCAAATCTGGGTAGTAATTTTCATTTCAGTTTAAATTTTCCGATTGGAACGCCTAAGCAATGTGAAAAAATAAAGAGAATAAATAATAAACTACGCTCTTTGAAATGCTTATTGGTTGATGATAATTCAAATGCTAGAAAAATTATTGGTGATATGATGCGCGCCTTTGGATGGGTAGTTCTGGAGGCTTCAAGCGGAACTAAAGCCCTTAATAAAATACTAAAGAGTGATTTAAGTCATCCATTTGATATTATTTATATTGATTATCGAATGCCTGAGCTTGATGGATGGGAAACCTGTAAACGTATTCGAGATTTAAAAATTAATAGATCTGTCAAACTGATCATAATGTCTCAAATTTATGATAGTAATCATTTGGAAGAGTTACAAAAAGATAATTTGCTTAAAATAGATGGTTATTTGCTTAAACCCGCGACCTCATCTTCTTTATTTGATTCTGCTGCTAATATTTATTTACCTGTAAGTTCAACAAATGAGATGGACTTAGAGTCAACTAGTATGGCTCGGCGTTTAAATGGAATTAGAATATTATTGGTTGAGGATAATCTAACCAATCAAATTGTTGCACATGATTTATTAGTTAGCGAAGGAGCTGATGTATCTATTAGTGGAGATTCATTTAATGTTTTAAATGAAATTGAAGCAGCAGATCCTTTGTTTGATTTGGTCATAATGGATATTCAAATGCCAGGGATGGATGGCTATGTATTAACAAAAAAAATTCGCACAAAATATTCAATGGAAATATTGCCGATTATTGCAATGTCTGCGAATACTTTTGAAGAGAGTCGAGACAAAGCTATTAAAGTTGGGATGAATGACTTTGTTTCTAAGCCATTTCACTTGGATGAATTAGTTGCAAAAATTTTGCAATACACGAAAAGTATTATGATTACTGAAGGTCATCAAAATTTTGATGAAAAAGATGCTTTAAATCGGTTTCGCGGAAATAAAGAAATTTATGCTCGCACCTTGGCAGCTTTCATTCAAGATGTTAAAAAATTGCTAAATGAATTGCCGCCATTGCTCCCTGGTGATAATGATGAGCAGTTTAATCGAACACTTCATACCTTAAAGGGATTAGCATCCACCGTTGGTGCTAATGCTCTTTTTACCATTGCTAATGACGTTTATCAGCAATTTAAGAAAGGCTTATTAACCAATAAAGAGTGGCATAGATTTCATCGTGAATTGAATAATATTAGTTTAGAAGCTATTTTATGGGCAGAAAATATCCTTAAAAAATCACCAGTTAAATCCAATAAATTGCCATTAGTAGTTAATAAACTGCATTTATTTAAAAAGTTAATTCCATATTTAGAGACGAATAATATGAAGGCGTTAGGATTATATGCTGAGTTAAAACAAGAAATTGGAACAGATGAGATCCTTGACGAGGCTATTGAAAGTCTTAATTTCAAAGCAGCTATAGCGCGCTGTCAATTTCTCATAAAAGAAAATAATGAGGGAGCCTCATGAAAAAAACAGGAAATTTATTTAAGTTGATTCTACCGAAAGCGCATCCTCGTTTATTAATAGTAGATGATCAACCAATAAATATTCACCTAATGAGTCAAGTATTTCCATCTGATTATGAAATATTTATCGCTACTAATGGCGAACAAGCCTTAGAAATTTGTGCGAAATCACCACCTGATCTAATCCTATTAGATATTGTTATGCCAGGAATTAGCGGGTTGGAGGTTTGTCGTATTTTAAAAGCCAACCAGGACACAAGCGACATTCCAATAATTTTCATCACAACCATTCAATCTACGGAAGAAGAAACCGCCTGCTGGGAGGCGGGTGGAGTGGATTTTGTTAGAAAACCTGTAAATCTTACGACACTGCTTAATCGAGTAAACTCTCATCTTACATTAAAATTTCAAAATGAGTATTTACGAGAGTTGGCATTAATTGATGGGTTAACCAATATTGCTAATCGACGTGCTTTTGATAAGCGTATTAACCTTGAATTTTATCGTGCTAAGCGCCTAAAAACTTCTTTAGGCATAATCATTATAGATGTTGATTTTTTTAAAAATTATAATGACAAATATGGCCATCAAGCAGGGGATGAATGTTTATGTAAAATTGCAGCTGTATTGCAATCAACGCTGAGTCGTTCCACCGACTTAGTTGCCCGCTATGGTGGTGAAGAGTTTATTTGTTTAATCCCTGATATTGATAAAAAAAATGCTCTATTTATTGCTGAAAAACTTCGTGGCGCTGTGGAAAATTTAAAAATAAAAAACACAGAGTCACCGGTGGCGCCAGTTGTTACCGTTAGTATTGGGCTAGCTATTTATCCTGATGATTCTTGTAACCCACATTCCGCACCCATTTTTATGAATAAACACTCCAATATTTTTCACCCAGACAATCAAGTATTATTTTCTGTCGCGAGTTGATATTTAGAACCACTTTTATTTCCTGCTTAATACAAAGCTCATGGATCCCCATAAAGCACCAA
>CAMDMN010000013.1 GCA_945901965.1 Legionella genomosp. 1
CTTTAAGATCTAATGGAAACACAACACCAATCATAATTTTAACCGCTAGAGAATCTGTTGAAAGCCGAGTTAAAGGTTTAGATTGTGGTGCTGACGATTATATTATCAAACCATTTGATTTAAATGAATTATCTGCCCGTATCCGAGCCTTAGTTAGACGTTCTCAAGGCCGCGCTGAAACAACAATCCAATATCGAAATGTTACTTTAGATCCTGCGTCTCACTCAGTTATGGTTGACAACGTTGTTATTAATGTTCCAAGACGTGAATTTGCTTTACTACAAAAATTATTAGAAAACTCAGGTAATGTTTTATCTCGTGAACAATTAATGCAATCTGTTTACGGCTGGGATGAAGATGTTGACTCTAATACTCTTGAAGTACACATTCACAATTTACGCAAAAAACTAAATGCTGACTATATACGAACCATACGTGGCATAGGCTACATGATAGATAAGAATGAAGATAATTAATAGGCAATATATATTGTGAAAACGTCGATAAGAAAATTTTTATTAATTAATTTATTACTAGCCATTACTATTACCACATCGCTAACAGCTATTGGCAATTATTATCTTGATAAAAATGATATACAAGAACATTTAGATACATTAATGGCAATTTCTGCTTTATCTTACCAATCGTTACTCGTTGATGACATATATAAACACCATCATAAAGAAATTCAAGCTAGTCTTGATGCCATACCAAAAAAAATAGCAAATCATTATAAAGAATTCTCGATGAATAGCAGTCAAGCAGCTCATTTTGTTGATAAATTTAACTTTCAAGTTTGGTCATATGATGGCAAACTTTTATTACACTCAAAAGATGTATCTAAAATTCCTTTGACTACTAATAGTAATGGTTTTAGTGACCAATTTATATCTAATAATAAATGGCGGGTATTTACAACTTCTAATGATGAAACAAAAATTAGAACCGTATTAGCTGAACGCTATGGCACCCGTAATGAATTAGGTCATCTAATTGCACAAGATGATTTTTATATTATGCTACTTACTTTTCCATTGTCAGGGCTACTTATCTGGATAATTATTAGCCGTGGATTAGATAGTTTAGATAAAGTCGCAGAAGAAGTTTCAAATCGAGCTACAACTTACTTAGAGCCTGTTAATATTGAAGTGATTCCTGAAGAAATAAAACCATTAATTGATGAATTAAATAAACTTTTCTTTCGTCTGAAAGAAGGCTTTGAGCGCGAAAAACGATTTACTGCAGACGCTGCTCATGAGCTACGCACCCCTCTCGCTGCGATTAAGACTCAAGCCCAAATTGCCCTAAATACCAAAGATCTTGATGAAAAAAATAATGCAATACATAAATTACTTACATCAGTTAACCGCACTACCCATATTATCCAACAATTATTAACTATGAGTAGATTAGTATCTGATGCTGAAGGAATAAATGAATTTACAGATATAAATTTACCTAAAATTACCCGTGAAGTGCTTGCAACCCTTGCAAACTCTGCCATAGAAAAAAACATTGAACTTGAACTACAAACTGATAAAAATCTACCAAAAATTATGGGTAACGGAACCGCCATTAGTATTCTTGTACAAAATTTAGTTGATAATGCGATACGCTACTCTAATGAATATAGCGAGGTTATAGTTAAAATTCATCTTAAGCACGATGATCTAATCCTTGAAGTACATGATAACGGTCCTGGGATCCCAAAAGAATTAAGGGCACGCGTTTTTGAACGATTTTTTCGTATATTAGGCAATAAAAGCACGGGTTCAGGACTTGGACTTGCTATCACACAACAAATAGCTAAGATGCACCACGGCGAAGTTAAGCTTGAATCAAATCCAAAGGGCAAGGGTTTAATTGCTATAGTTAATTTTCCAATTATTTTTAATAACAAATAGCTAAATTATCTGTTTGATGCTATGGAGACTTTTTCTTACTAGCTTCTTTAGCAATTATGTCCTTATAATCCATATATGAAGAAGCTGAGTCTTTAGTATCAACTTTTCCATCGTTTAAATATTTTGCTTTGCCATGTATTAATCTACTAAAATAATTACGATGTTCAGCCAAAGCCTCTTGCACTTTGATTATCGCCGGGCTAGTTCCATTAAGAATATTACCGCGTTCCTCAACTGGAACTGCTAAGATAGCCGTCTCAATACGCCTTGCCTTTTCCTTTCCACTACTATAAAAAAAACCACCAACATAACTAGTCTTTTCATTTTTAAGACGATCAATTATCGTTTTAATAGCTAATATTTCAGGAGATTGCATTGCAGATATAGCATGTTGTATTTTTACTTTAAATTTTTCATGCTCTTTTGCTGAATTAATACTATAAATTTCCTTTAAATTAGAAACTATAAAATTATTTAAAATATCATCATCCAACCAACTCCTTGATTCCTCTAATTTTTTAAATAAAGGCAGTATTAGCTTCAAATTAAGGTTATTCTTTATATCTGTTTCACCACTATTGGTTAAATAATGTTGTAAGGCTGTTTCAAGGAATTCTAGCTTTAAATTATCTAATACCAATGGATCACTATTCAGTTTTAAAATTGCTAAAACTAATTTTATATCAAATGCTTTTTTAGTAATTTTTGGTAATAAATCTATTAAAAATTTAGATTTATGATCTAATAATTGCGAAACAAAATTATGATTATTAATTAATTTGTATAAAACCAAATCTGTACTAGAATCAGAGAGTTGCATTAACTCATGATCTAATATTGCTTCAAAAATTTTAAAATTATGCGCCCTTTCGGCTATACGAGCTAAGTCATCTTTTGATGTTGCCTGATTTTTTAGAATTTCGATGTAAAAATCGTCAACTTCAGTCTGTTTTAAATGATTATGCTCTAAAACTCTAGAAATAGTCTCTGCAGATTTAGTATTTTTTATAACATGAATTAAATCAGCTTTTGATGTAGATTGATTTTTAACCATGTATTGATAAATGGTCTCTGTATTTTTTCTATTAGACATAATTATAGAAATAGTATCTTGTTTATTTGTTTTATCTAAAACTATATCTATTGAGATATCAGATATATTTTCATTTCTAGCACAAGCAAAATATGCATTTTCTTTTACATTTGGATGACCTAAAATAAGTTGGATAAAATCACTAGATTTTGTTTTATTAATAATTAATGCTAATTGTTCATCCTTAAGCAATAAATTATTAGCGTGACTAAAAATCATCTTTAAATTTTCTTCTGAACTAGTTTGATTAATTAAAGTAGTAAAAAGCTCTAAATCCATTAATCCTTTTTTCTGTGTTAGAAGTATTCTAATCTTTTCTTCATCTAGTTCTTCTGCACTAATTAATGAGTGTATTAATGGTAGGGCAATGTCATCACGATTAATCACTAATTCAAACATATCTATACTAGGCAAGGCGTTAAGTAAATCAATATATTTTTCTTGTGGCAAGGCTCGATGGGCTGCTAAATCTAAAAGTATTTGCTTTTCATATCTAATTTCAGGCTTGATTAAACTTGCAATATGTCCTTCTGTTATGTTTTCACTTGGATTCATAAGGAAATTATTTAATATAACTTTAGAATTAACACAGCTTTTTACAATTTCCCCTATTAGTGGTTCTTTAATATATTGATTTGAAGCTAAAATCTCCCAATGAGCAGGATTTACTGTATATTTTGGTATATCAAGCAAAATAACTTCTATAGTTTTCACTTTAGCATTTGAATGCTCTAATACTTGCCTAATCAACTCATTATTTCTTGTTTTACTAATAATCACAGCTAATTGCTTATCTGTGAGCAAGTTAGATTTTTGATGATTAAGAATTAGTTTTAAATTTTCATCTGTATTTGTTTTGTTAATTAAAATTTCAAAAAGATCTTCATGAATTATGCCTTCTTTTTGCTTTAGAATTAGAGAAGTTTTCTCCTCAGTTAATTCTTCTCCATCAATTAATGTTCTAATCATTGCTGGCGTCATAGAATCACGATTAATAATTGCATTAAAAATGCTGATGTTATCTGATTTTTGAAGTACGGTTTTAAAATGTTCTTCGAGTAAAAATCTATGATTTGCTAATTGTAAAAGTGTTTGATCATCAAAATTAATTACAGATCTTATTAAAGTTGTAATATGCTGTGCAGTTATTGCTTGACCTGGATTAGCAAGAAAACCATAAAGAGCGGTTGTGTTATTAGTACATCTTTCTAAAATTTTATTTATAAGTGGACCTGTAATATATGGATTTGGAGCTAAAGCCAAAATAATCGCAGGATGGTCCACGCAAATTGGTATTTTTTTCATCAAAGTAGTTAAGAATTTATAGTTAATCTCCGCTGGTTCAGTGTCTTGGGTTCTATCAATAATTCGGGATAGATCTTTACTTAATGGTGCTATACTAGCTAATGCATCGCTCTTTAAATCTAATGGTTTGGAAGATAGCTTATCAACTTTATATGACCGCTCTACATTTTCAAGAAATGACTTTAATGCTTTCAATTGCTCAATATAATTATTTATAATACCTAATCCAGTTATTGGTATAGTGAACATAGCTCCAATATCATCAATAGTTAACAAATTAGAACCATCTTTAAAGGCTTTGCTAAGCAAATTAAAAATTTTAGCCAAGTCTTTAAATTGGAGCACCTCGTTGTCACTACAACCATGAAACTTTCTCTTCCAATTAAAATCACTATAATCTTCCCATGGATTAGTGGCTATATATAAAGCTACTTTTCTGTAAAAAGATACTATTGAGCTGACTTGGAAAAAATCTGAAGGAGTAGTTTCGTGACAAGGAAACAGAAATCGGGCAAAAAAGTCTAATTTTTCTTTTGAGTCTATTTCTAACCATTTTAAATCATAAGTCTTTTGCAATAATAAATTAAATTCACCATTAAAATATTGAATTTGCTCAATCATTAATTGATAATTTTCTGAATCTTTAAAACCTTCAACAGGCTTGCCAGCAAGGACTGTATGTTGCGTGGTGCTAATCCAACAACTTCCATCAGTTTTTTTACTTACAGTATCATAAAGCTCTTCAGCTTCTTGCTGACTGAGTAAAGTACATTTGATATTATCTCCATCTCTTTCAAACATTAGAGCATGTACTGGTTTTAAATACATGCCAATGTATTTACTCTGACCCTGAAAGGTTTTATAAAAATTTTGCGAAGCTATAATGTTAGGACTAAAATCTGGAATAAATGGTGCATCAGATGTTTTACAGATGCTCTTAATATCCATAAAATTTAATTTATCAGATTTTTTTAACCAACTAACATATTCTTCTGGTTTTCGTTCAGGATCGAACAGCTCTTCTTGTTCCTCTTTCATACTAAATGCTTCAACCTCTACTTCAGCCTGCACTTCTTCCTGAACATCTGACTCCATTCCTAATGAAGCTTTAGAAGATTTTTGTTCTACCTCACAAGTACCTTCAATCAAGGCGGTAGATATAATTTTATCTAATTCATCAATTATTTTTGCTTTATCAACTGCTATACCATCTACATCTTTATCTAATAAAGATTCCCAATCACGAGTTAGTGCTTCTTTTAACTGAACTAAAACTTCTTCAGTCCTTTTAATTTGATCCATTCCACCAAAACGATGATAAAAATCAGATGATTGCATTTCAATAAAATAACGGCGGACTTTATCCAAAAACTCATATTTTTTATTTACACAATTTGGTCCGTCAATGGCTAATAATTTTTGCATCAAGTCGTTACGAATTATATTAGTCATTTTTGCAACAGCTGCATTAAAATTATCTTGTTTTAATTGCCGATGTTCATTAGCTTGCATGTTTTGAGCAATATCTGCTAATGATTGCGAGGCTATTTTAACTGGAGCAATTAAATCAATAGATTGATTTCCTTCTAATAATGCACGCATACGCATGCTTCCTTGTAAGAAACTTTGAAAGTTTGTATCTTGATCAATTAATACTAAGCCTTTAGCATTAGGTTCTTGTTTAATATCTGCACCAACAGTGTGCGCTTGATCATAATAAGTAAAACGTTCTTCAGGACTTGAATTTAGTCGCCGATCAATTATTTTAGGATCAGATGTTCCAAGCAGGATAGGTTCTTGATTTTCAAAATTTTCCTGTACACGTAAGGCAGATAATTCATTTTTTTCATTAAAAAATAATACGTATTTTAAATCTTTAGGAACCGCAAATTTTGTTTTGTTTGCTTGAATATATTTAGCCAACTCAAAAGCAACATGAATATTATCTATCCCTTTAAAACTTGCATTAATATCAATAATAGTACGTACATTATCTTCAGCGCAGTACATAGAAAATAAACTAGAGATAAACTCCGATGTTTTAGTAAAATCAATGCCATGAATTTTAATTTTTGGCTTTTTTTCTGTTATTGTTTGTAAAATATACTCATCTATTCCCTTTGATGAATCTTTAGAAAAATGTAATCGTTGATGGAAAGTAGGATGATTAGCAGGTGTACCCGACATACCTTGACAAGAGTGAACTAAATCAACATGCGCATAAGCATCAGAATGTAAAATATTATCATTTGATTTTATTAATGGTAAAATATGCGTTTCTAATAAATTAAATATTAATCCTTTATTATGACTTAATCGTTTGTGTAACGCTTTTAATTGATTTTTATTCTCAAGATCAATATCACTCAACCGGATACTAGGATCCTTAATAACTGTTTGAAAACCTATCGCAACTGAAGTCCTATCAATGCTATCAAAAGTTCCTTCAGCAAGCTCCATCCTTGCTTGTTTTATCCAATCATCTAAAATAATAGTAAATAAATCTAATGTAATACCTGTGATTTGTGTTGATTGTATAGTGTAATTTATAGACTCTAAATAATTGGCAAAACGACTGCGTTCATTTGGTACATTATTAGCCATATAAGGAATAGCGAGCATACATTCAGCGGGAGTTTTAGTCGATATTTTTGAAGGCCCATAATGCTCACCTTGATTGCGCTTTAAGGTAAAAGGCAAAATGTGTGAAATTTGCTCTTTGTAAAAGGCAAATTTTTCTTTTAGATCTTCGGATGCAGAGGTATCAATGTATTCTGGAATAGAATCAGATTGATTTAATAAATAATTATAAATTAACTTTTTATCACCGGGATGTGCCGCAAGCCATTGACTAATTTCTTGATGAAGCGGGCTAGATACATCATTAATTAATTGTATCACTAATTGTTTCAATGCATTTTCAATTAAATTTTGATCAGTTAGCGGCGTACGATTAATCAAGGCATCTTGTAAATTTAACGAATCATCTATGTTAACATTAGCTAAAAATTGATAAAGGCCTATTGAATATTTTAAGATATTTTTTGCAATAGGATTAGGCTCACCAAAAGTATAATTTAATTTAGATTTAAGTAACAACCCTTGATGAACCTCATCAATAATAAGATCACCGCGATGTTTAAATAATAGAACTAAACGCTCCATTAAAATTACTTGTTTTTCCCATGTACTAATAATTAGCTGAGCTTCTTTCTCTTCTTTTCCTTCCACATCAGGACGCATTAATAATAAATCAAGATATTTTAATTCTAATGACTGCAGTGCATCTCCAGTGGTAACTAAATAATCTTTATTAACCATTGTTGCAGTTAATTGATTATATAATTGCTCTAATCGTCCAATAGAACAATCGCTATCACGATTAAATTCAAAGATAACTGCATGTTGATTAAATAAAGTAGAAGAGCTCGCTTGTAGATCAATATAATTTGTTCTTAATAATGCTCTTGGTACTTCAATGATGACTAAATTAGATCCCGTAGCCTTCTTTTGTGCGAGTGTTGGTAAAATTACTTTAGATTTACCACCGCCCATAATGATTTTTTCAATAGTCTCATCATATCTACCTTTATCTGTATTTAATAATCTGTCTAGAGCCTTTTTTTGTTCTTTGCGTAAAATAATCTTTTCATAATATTGAAAAAGACTTAAAGCAGGATTTATTACAACAGAGACGTAGTTGTCAGCAAATAAGGTTTTTGCCAATGCATAAAGAGCTTCTGGATGAGCGCTAACTTCCTGAGGTAAAACATTTAATTGTTCCTTTAACTTTTGACATTGATTAAGTTGCAAACCTTTGGCTACAAATGTTGTTAATAAATCATGTAAGACCATAATTTTATTGTCTTCTAAGCCTGTTTCTTTTCTATATCGCTCCATATCAGCATGGAAATATAAAGTCAAAATAGTATTTAAATCTAATTTATTATGCTTTCCTGAGGCTACATCAATAGCCATTTGTTGCTTTAAAATTAGATCATTAGGACCTTGATTCGCAAACTGCTCTATCAGAACTTCAGCTGCGGCCTGTTCCTCACTTAATTGACTAAATTTTGCTTCATTGTTTCTTATAATTAGTTCTATATTACCCTGATTAAGATTTCTCACGGCAAATGTTTGCAATTCTTTAAATGCTGCAAATTTTTTGTGGCCTGCGGAAGATTCATCCTCTACATTTGCCGCATCTTCTAAATAAAATCTATCTTCTATTGCTTTCCAATCCTTTTTAATCAACAACACAGAAGCATCAAGCCATTCACTAACTCTTGGAAGATCACTGTCACTGATAGGAACTGGGGTTACAGAACATTTTGGAATTTCGCTCCATAAATCTAATGCTTTAACTAAAATATCTTTAGTATCATCATAAAGTTGTGGGACAGTAATTGGTTCTTGGTTAAAGTTTTTTACCTTATCAACAAGTTCCGTAAATTTGTAAAAATCAGCAGGTAAGACATGATCTATTAATCGGTAGAGTACATTACACATTAACGGTAGATTATATATTTGATCTTCCAATGAAGTATGTCTTGATGCTATAAGGGTAGCTTTGCAAAATTTTCTTAGTGTTGATTTAA
This sequence comes from Legionella genomosp. 1, assembly GCA_945901965.1. Classification (GTDB taxonomy): domain Bacteria; phylum Pseudomonadota; class Gammaproteobacteria; order Legionellales; family Legionellaceae; genus CAMDMN01. Next base: position 8,904 of record CAMDMN010000013.1, read on the forward strand.
GTTCGCTCTCTCCCGCTGTTGTAGCAATTTTAATATAATCACCTAAATTGGCTATAAATTTTTCATCAGTTATATCGAGAGATAAATCTGAAATAGCTTTTAATTTAGATTCTGGCGTTGAAATTTTTTCTTTAACCTTAAGTCTAAACTCCGTAAAATCCGTGAGTATTTTTTGAGCTTCAGTACTTAAGAGACTTGTATTTAATTTTGGCTCTCTAGGTAAACCAATATTAATCACAAAATATTCAAGTCTTGATCTGGTTTTTGCAACCCCTTCATGCTCCGCTAGAAAACCTTCAATTTCAAGTTTACGACGATTTTCATAGTCACTAAGATCTGATTTAACAGCAAGATCATCATATTCTTTTCTTAAATTATTTAAATGTAATTGCACCCACTCAAAGCCTAAAGCACCAATTGCAGTTGGTTTTCCTTCTTCTTTTGGCACAGTTTTATAGTAATAGTCTAATAAGCTTTTAAGCTCAAGAGAGTTTAACTCGTAATCTTTTGGAAGCTCACGACGTAAAGCTTGTAATTTTGTGATGTTTTTATAAATAACATCATTAATTTGACAATAAAACGATCGGTTTTCTTCAATTTGATGTCGTTCAAATAGACCATTAACTGTTGATTCATCTAATTTTGGCTTAGGTATAGATATCTCTTTATCCAAGTTGCTATATTTTGTAAATAAAGATAATGCTTTTAATTTACAAGCAACATATTCAGGAGTAATTTTAACCGCATTAGCATCTTCAGCTTCTAATTTATAAGGGAGTAAATTTATTATCCAATTAAGGTATTGAAGCTCTTCATAAGTACCAGCCATACCGCCCAATTTCTTATCACAATACTCTAAGATAGCCCAGGCTTTTTCTGTTTGACCAGAGCCTAAATATAGATAACACAAATAAAGTGCTTCTTCCGAGGTTGAAGGTATGGGTTGGCCATTTTCCATTTTAATAGCCATAAATTTCGCAGTTCCACTATATTGCCAAGCCTGAGGTTCATCCTTACCAATTATTTTCTCAATAACTTTGTGTGGAATAGCAGCACCGAGATCTTGTTGTAACTTATAATATTCGCTTGCATCTGAACGCCTACCTGTATTAATAAAAGGTTGAATAGGTAAAATCATAAGCTCAATATCTGCAGATTTAAAAAATGAACCAGCTACTCCTTCACCTAAAGGATCTTTATCTGTTTGTAATTGGTAATCAGATCCTTCCCAATTTAGAGTTATAGGCGATGTTGAAGAAGCCGATAAATTTAAACCATAACGATCTAAATTAATTTCAAATTTTGTTTTAGTTTGATCTGTCCATACGTTAATAAATTTAGCGTCTTCTAATAATTTTAGTTGTTGATGAAATATAGTTGTATTTTCGCAAAGCATTAATGATAATAATTTATTAATACTTCGATAAGCCCCTGTATAGGATATTTCATTTCTTGAATTAGAGACTAAAAATGACTGGCCATCAAGGCATGTCCAAATTAGATTTTCGCGCTCAGCCATGCATTCAAAACTAGCCCATGGGTGTTCAGTAGTTTGTTGGCCATCTCTAGCTACATCCCAGCGTACAGTATCTCCAACTATTTTCCAAAATTTACTATGTGCAGATGATAAGGGATTAAGCTGATACCATTTTTTAGTACCTGAAGAATTAGTCCACTCTTTTTGAATTTTGTACCCTCTTCGCTCTACATTGCTCCCATTCCCTGATCTATCATAATTATTTTGAATAAAGCGCACATCATTTGGTGGATCTTCTAATAATGTGACTTGACCATCAGCTGATATAAATGAAGACGTTTTATTATTTAAGCCAAATTTAACCGTTATTGGATGGGTAAGAATATCGACAGGTGTTGTACGATAGGCTAAATTATCTTTAAATATTAAGCCGCGTTCTAGGTTAATGCTATATAAAACTTCTGTTCTTGATTTAATTTGATATATTGGGTAATTTTTTTCTACAGATATTTCTTCTCTTCCTGCAAGACTAATACCTAGTTCTTTTAACAGATTAATGACTATCTCATCGGTAATCATTGCGTTCTGATTTTTTAAAATACGCCGATAACTATGCTCCGCGAATTCTATCTGGAATTTAGAATCGACATCTAAATGATAATTAATATTATCACTTGCTTGAATAGAGAAATAAGATGTTAAAGAATCTACGAATAAAGATAATGGTTCAATAGTATCTTTATTAGCTTCTGCTAAAGTTAAAAATTTATACTTATGTAATACAGTTTTAATGTTTGGATTTGGATTGCAGGATAAAAAACCAGTTAATTCAGTATTGAAATTAGATATTCGGCTACTAAAACGTTCTGAATCAAATTTATTCGCATATTGATTAACAAGATAAGCCATACGAATAAAAAATAATGAATTATCTGATAGAAAACCTTTTTCTGCGGAATTTTTTAAACCTAATTTAATAAAATTATCGAATTTTTCAAAAAATTGTGCTGATTTTTCTACAGTTAATAAATCAACAAGTAAACTTGGTTGAAACAAATTGGCTTCAAAATAGATTTGCATCTCTTCACGCGATAATTTTTTAAGATACGAGGTAAAATAATCTAATGTTAATTGAATTTGTGCAAACGATGTTCTTCTTAAATGGAATAATTCTCGATCTTCTAAAGTTTGGTGGTTAATTTGAAGTTGTGCGATTAATGCTTTGTCTGCAGGCTTTAGTCCTAGATGTTGCTTAAATGGTTGGGTTATTTCTGCAAAATGAGCCGGAACAATTTGAGTTTCATTATCAGGGCGTTGAGTATTTTCATCAAGAATGGCTAAGGTTATATCTCGTTTTAAGGCAAAATGTGTTGGTTTTTTAATTACTCCATATTTATTTTCCTGAAGCAATTCAGAAAATGTTAAAGCTTGTAATGATGCGCTACAAGTTGATATTAATGTAGGAGCTCTGGTATCTTTAGATTGTTCATCAAAGACGAGATTTTGAAATTTATTAACACCATACTTAGATGAAAATCTTTTTGTGTAACAACCATACAATGATTCCATTTGATTTTGGAGATTAAATTTATCAATTAATGGTTTAAATTGTTGATCTAAGCTTAATTCGTTAAAATGCTTTGTAAAATAATATAAAGAAGTCACTTGGCACTTTCTTACAACATCATGAAAAGGTGAACTTACAGCCCCAAATTCATCTCTATATAATTTTTCTAATTCAGCTTTAAGTGGCTCAAAACCATTAATTAAACTTTGGTAATAAAGATAAATATCATCCCAATTTTGATAACGGTCACATTTCTTATATAAATTTCTAAGATCCTCATATCTCGCATCTAATACTGGATCATCAGTAGCCAAATAAGCTCCGTGTGGTGTTGCTGGAGCAATGGCATAAACCATGCTAGTAACATAATTATTATAAGAGCGCTCAGCGCCTAAATTAAATGTCGCATTAATATGACTAGTCACTGCAAAAATACTAAATTTTACGACATACATCCTTGGAATTACCGCTCCATGTAATAGTTCATTACAACTCTTAAAATATAAGTTTTGTAATTCATTCATATAATTATAAAATGTCATTAAATCATCTTCATTCTTAATTCCTTGATAAAATTGATCTAACTCAGATGAAATTTCTTGGGGAGGCTTAGGTAGCGGCATATGAATGAAAAAATGTTCGAGTTGCTCGAATGTGGCCATTTTTTGCCCTGTTTTTTCTAATTCCTTACAACGTTTAAGTAACTCGCTTATTTCAGCAATTAAGGTTTGATTTCCATTGACCTTAATAATTGGATCTATATTATCTTGTAGAAAATCAGTTAATTTCCCCATTATTGGTTTATATGCTACGGAATATATACTTAAATTAGTATTAATAGCAGGTGCGGCTAATTGTCTTTTTGCAATCGGTGCGTCTTCTCTTAATTCAGATAAATATCCTAATAATTTTTTTGTTTCATCAGTTTTTTCAGTAATAGGAAATAAGTCGTTATCAACATCTGTAGTGCTTTTTAAATTCAAAATACGTAATTGATGGCGTATTGCTTTTTTAATTTGTTTTTGACATTTGGTTTCATTAATATGATTATTAGCTCGTAATTGCGCCATATATTCATCTAAAGAATGAGCTTTAAAGCGATAAATAAATTTCCTATAATTATCAACACTATTAAATCTTGCCTTTAACATTTCATGTAAAGAATGTTGCGCGCAAGTACCAGATTGCTGTCCTGCTGTATACCATTTATCTTCTGAATCATCTGATGGTATTATTTCCCCATCTAAATAACTTAATTTTGCTATTACTGTTTTATATAAATATTCAGCCGTTATTTTAGATTTTTTATGAATTTTGCTAATTTGTAGGCTAAGTAATTCATTCATAAATGGAATGAAATGCTCAGAGTTGATACTTTTTTTGGGGATTTTATAAGTTAACGTTGGACTAAATAATTCTTTTTCTTTATCAGAAAGCTTAGCATGATATTGAAGACCGTCCCCTGAATTATGGATAATAAATAAAGTAGAGCCATCTTCATGCTTTTTAAATTCATAAACTATGGCATGACTGCCGCCGGTTGAAAGCCAGCCTCCTGGCACCAATAAATACTCACCTTTTTTTAACTTAGAAACTTTAGATTGAATATCTTTTAAGGTAGGATCTAACGTGATGTCATTACGGTCTCTTACAGAACCAATGTGATCTTCATAGCTTGTTAACTCTGTGCAAGCAGATAATAATTGCCTTATATCCTCGGTAATTGGACCGCCTTTTTGCTCATAGACATTTATATATTGATTAAGATAACCAATTGTATTGGCGAATTTATTTCCTTGAAGACCAACGCTTCCTACTAGAAATGGATCCGTATTTATATGGGCAAATAAACTCTCATCAATAATTATTGGTTTAGGCATTATTATACTTAAATATTTAAAGTAACTTAAATTATACACTAAATCCATATTTGTGTATAATTTATAATCAGAAATGATGGGGTAATGTCGGTATAAAAAACATGGCTAACTCATCTTGTGTTCAATATATGAATGGTTTATCCGGGCCATGATCGTTAGGGAGCGGAAAATTTTGATGATTCCTAAAATTCTACTCCCTAACGGTCACGGCTCGGAAAATAGAGTGCATTTTGATCAAAAAACTGATCTAATTAATGTATATAAAAATAATAAATTTATTTTGCTAAAAGTTGCAATGATTGACGAATTAATTGTTCACAAGTTTTATTACCATCATCTATTTTATTAATAGCCCTGATAGCTTCTTGTGATTTGTATCCAAGTGATTCTAAAGCTTTAATTGCCTCATCTTGCTCACGGATAAAAGATTGTTTTATATCCTGATTATTGCTCATCTTTGGAATTAATAATAAAGAATCCTTCATTTCAACCACGAGCCGTTCTGCTGTTTTTTTACCGATTCCAGGCAATTTAGTAAGTAATGCGGTATCTTTTTGTTGAATACACCGTATAAAATCATCGGGACTAATGGATGATAAAATAGCAATTGCCATTTTAGGACCCACGCCATTTACCTTAATTAGCGCCCTAAATAACGCCCTCTCATCTTTTTCTAGAAATCCATACAACAATAAAGCATCTTCACGCACAATAGTATGAATATGTAATCCTATTGAGCCTTCTTTAGATTCTACTTGAAAAAAAGTTGGCAATGATGTTTCTACGTCATAGCCGACGCCATTAACATCAACAACCAATTTTCCAGGGTTATGCTTATCAACTACTTGCCCACTTAGCCATCCAATCATCTTCGTCTTCTCCTAGCTAATAGTCCATTTTTCATATGGCTATGACAGATAGCCACTGCAAGTGCATCAGCCGCATCTGCTTGTGGCGAACCTTCTAACATCAATAATTTAATAACCATATGTTTTACTTGATCTTTCTCAGCAGCACCATATCCTGCAACTGTTTGCTTCACTTCACGCGCTGCATATTCACAAACCTTTATGCGATGAGATGCACAAGCTACCATTGCAACTCCACGCGCATGTCCTAATTTTAAGGCAGAGCTCGGATTTTTATACATAAATACTTGCTCAATAGCCACTTCATCAGGTGAAAATTTTTCCATTAGTTGGCAAACTCCGTTAAAAATTTCTAATAATTTTTGACTTAATTCACCATCAGATGTCCTAATACAGCCGCTATCGATGTACGATAATTGCTGCCTATTTTCATTTATTATGCCGTAGCCGGTTATGCGAGAGCCTGGATCAATACCTAAAATTATGGTCATTTATTCTCCGCTTGGTAGTCCGCTATCAAGTCATAAATTATTGTAGCCTTGATGCAGCGTAGCGTAATCAAGGTTTTCATTCCCAAAAACAAAGACCAACCGAATCCCAAGGTTTCATGTTTAAATAAACCTTGATTACGCTACGCTGCATCAAGGCTACATGAGAGTAATATACCTTGTCTTAAAATTGTGCGTTCGTATGCACTTCCTGAACATCATCAAGATCTTCTAACGTATCTATTAATTTTTCTATAGATTCAGCGGTTTCAGTATCTAATGGAACAACTATATCTGCTCGCATGGTTATATGTGAATGCTCAACTTCAAAATTTGCAGCTTGCAATGCCGCTAAGATTGCATGATATTTATCAGAAGCAGTAACTACTTCTATCTGTCCTTCTTCTACCAAAACATCAATGGCACCGGCATCAATAGCTACATCCATAGCTTTTTCTTCATCAGGCGTTGGTGCTAGTAAAATCTCACCCTGCTCTTTAAATAAATAAGCAACTGAACCATCTGTACCTAAATTACCACCATGCTTAGTAAAAGCATGCCTTACTTCAGAAACCGTACGATTTTTATTATCAGATAAACAATCAACTAAAACTGCAGCGCCACCAGGACCATAACCTTCGTAACGCATATGGATCATATTGGCGCCATCTAAACCACCAACACCTCTTTTAATCGCATTATCAATGGTATCGCGCTTCATATTAGCTTTAAGTGCTTTAGTTATAGCATCTCTTAATCTTGAATTAGCACCTTCATCACCACCACCCATCCTCGCAGCAACTGATATTTCACGGATTAATTTGGTAAAAATCTTCCCACGTTTTGCATCTTGTAAGCCTTTACGAAATTTAATATTTGCCCATTTACTATGCCCTGCCATTGTTACACCTCTTAGTTATTTACTTGGTTTTAAGCGATAGATATATAATATTCTCTTTCTTAACCTAAAAAAAGTGATAATTGACTATAATCTAAGTGAATGCAATGATAAAACTAATAAATATTTAAGGAGAAAAAGATGTATCTTCATGGGTTTGGAAGCCATCATGAATCTGAAGCGATTGAAGGAACGCTGCCATTACGCCAAAATTCTCCGCAAAAATGCGCATATGGTATCTATGCCGAACAAATAAATGGCTCTGCATTTACCCGTCCAAGACATACAAACTTAAATAGCTGGTTGTATCGTTTAATCCCATCTGTTGTGCAACATGACTATAAACCATATAAACATAATATTGATTTTAAATTTGCGAAATTATTAGCACCTAACCCGTTGCGCTGGGATCAACGGCCAAAAACTAGTAAGAATCTTGATTTTATTGACGGGTTAGAACTTTTAGCTGGAAATAATTCACTAAATACTTATTTATATCATTGTAATAAATCGATGAGTACACGCTATTTTTCTAATTCTGACGGCGAAATGTTATTTGTACCATACGATGGCACAATTAGCTTACATACTGAATTTGGTTTATTAGAAATATCTCCTGGGATGATTGCGGTAATTCCTCGGGGGATAAAGTTTAAAGTTGTATTACAAAATCACTTCGCTGCAGGCTATATTTGTGAAAATAAAGGTACACCCTTAATTTTACCAGAACTTGGCCCACTAGGAGCTAATAGTCTTGCTAATCCTCGCCATTTTCAATACCCAGTAGCAGCATTTGAAGAAAATCAAAAAAATATAACGTTAATTTGTAAATCACAAGATCATTGGTGGGTAGCTAAAGCTTACGACTCGCCACTTAATGTTGTTGCATGGCATGGCAACTATGCGCCATATAGTTATGATTTATCTCTTTTTAATACGATTAATACTGTAAGTTTTGATCACCCAGATCCTTCAATTTTTACCGTATTAACCTCTCCAAGCGATACCAAAGGCGTTCCCAATTTTGATTTTGTAATATTCCCATCACGTTGGATGGTAGCTGAACATACATTTAGACCACCATATTTTCACCGCAATATTATGAGTGAATTAATGGGGCTAATTAAGGGTAAATATGATGCAAAAGAAGAAGGATTTTCTATCGGTGGAGTTAGCATTCATAATTGTATGGTAGCTCATGGTCCTGATACAGAGACTTATCTAAGAGAAACCAATTCCCAACTAAATCCAATTCATTATGATGATACTTTAGCATTTATGTTTGAATCACGTGAAGTTTGGCAAGTTACTGAAAGTTATTTGAAAGATCCTACCAGGCAAAAAAAATATACTGAATCATGGCAAGGATTAAAACAAGAAAGATCTTGATAATTGTAATGATTAATTCCATAACATTATAAATGTAGACTTGATGCAGCCATATCATTACCCACAAATCTGCCGATCCTTTATGGGCCAGCATTGCCTGGTTGAATCCGAGCCGCGACCGTTAGGGAGTGGAGATTTTAAGAACTCCACTCCCTAACGGTCGTGGCTCGGAGTTCCGTTCACTTGTCAAGATAAAATTAACTTGTGGCTAATGATATGGCTGCATCAGGGCTACTATTTAGCTAAAATTTGTGCCAAATTACCTTTCCAAAATTTTCATCGCCTCTATCGCATCTGGCTGGCCGGCACTTGCGGCGCGGCTTATCCAATACCAGGCTTTTTTTCTGTTTTCGACTACACCTTGGCCATAATAATACATATATCCTACGGCATATTGTGCATCTACGTGACCTTGCATAGCGGCGGGTTTTAACTTAATAAACGCATCGCGATAATTTTGTAATTGAAAGCTATTAATGCCTTCACGAAGATTTAAGCTATTATTAGCACAGCTATAAAGCAATGCCGATGTAAGAATCACTAAGAGTATATTAAATCTTTTGTGCATTAAAAATTTCCTCAGTCAGAGATTCGAAGCGGCTTTATAGGAGCATCGAAGATTAATACATCTTTTACTAAATTAATGCGCTCAAGAGCGCCCTTCCATTCGATAAGTATACCATCTTTTGTAATTTTTTTAATCAAAGCTCCGTTAGATAATCTGTCCCCCACCCCTAGAATTTGATCTTTTTTGTCGGAAGAACTAATAATAACTTGAGAAAATTTATCATCATTTGCAAATAATATACCTACGATTTTAATATTAAGACTTGAAAGCTTCACTTCTAAATCATTAATATTTTTAGGTATATAAGTACCAAATAAGTTAATGCCTAAATTATCAGATAGCAATTTGGAATTTATTATATTCTTTTCATCTTCTTGAGCTTTAATTACGTTCATAAAATTATCAAGTGATCTTAAATTTCCAAGTCCTAATAGGATTTGACTTATCCATATAAAAGTC
>CAMDMN010000014.1 GCA_945901965.1 Legionella genomosp. 1
CTTGCAAGCCGTTATATGCCAACATTTGAGTCATTAATTGGCAAATGTGCGGGCGTTAGACGCACAGGCTCTGCAGCCCTTGATCTAGCATACGTAGCATCTGGACGACTAGATGGCTTTTGGGAATTTGGTTTAAAACCTTGGGATATTGCAGCGGGAAGCCTATTAATTCAAGAAGCTGGTGGATTAATTAGTGACCTACAAGGTGGGGAAGATTACCTTAATAATGGCGATGTTATTGCAGGAACCCCCAAAGTTTTCAAATCATTATTACAAACTATCGTCCCTGCGGTTAAAAAATAAATATTAATGTAGGTTGGGCCTTGACCCAATCTACCAAATAAAGCAAATTATTCTTTATCCAAATCTGTAAATGCTTCTTTAAAATTTAATTTAAAAAATTCCTCCATCATAAAACGATGACGTCCTTTTACCATGCGAGTATATAATTCAACGACAAACTCAGAACCCATATTGCTAACATAAATAAATATTTGCTTGCTATATTCAATACATATATGTGATTTTGATTGATTCCAATTAACATAATTGCTAGTAATTGGATCATCACCATAAATAATTTTGCTTGAGTTGTTATTATAGCTTAGCATTAGCCAATAAGGTTGAATAAAAGGTGAGATAAAATCATTTAATATGGTGCTATTTTCCAATAATATTCTCGTAATTGCTCCGTAACTCATATGTTTAAAATAAATTTTTAAACATTCATTTATTTTTGTTGCAATTTGTCCATAATCAAGCCCTTCACTACTCACGAACAAAGGAATACTTGTAGCCAAATTAGTTATTAATTTATTGATTTCAGAAATAGGTAAATAACGATTTGATAAAACTGGATGTATACACAATTTATCTACTCCAGATGCATTTCGTACCATTTGATAGAACATAAAAGAAAAAATCACGTCATAAGAAAAAGCACCAACATTATTATGTTGAGCATAATGATCAATGTGCTCTTTTTTAATAACAAAACAATTATAATTAGTTTCCAGTTTTCCATAAAACAGATGATCTAATTTATTATATTCATATGGATTAACATACTCTAGTTGAGATACCAACTCAGCTGTATTTGACTCCACATTAATTGAGGATTGATATAAAGTGTTCAACGCACGAATTTCATGAGTAATATTATTTTTTTTTACCATAAGACCTGCATATCGACGAAAGATCTCTTCCTGGATAATTATTTTTGACCATCCATCAAGTGCGATATGATGAAATGATATAATAAGATAATATTTTTTCTTCATTTTTTGTATGTATATATTAACCAGCCTATCCGAACCAGTTCTTACTATTAGTTTAGCCAGATCTCTCTTATAGAAAAAAATAGGCTCTTTACGGATGATGTCGGACTGTATTGACGTGCTTTCAAAATAATACTCGCCACATATCAATACTAGTTTAGAATTGAGGATAAAGTTATTTTTTAGAGTTTGGATAATTGCCTGTTTTAATTTTGATAGATCAATTCCATCATATAAACATAAATAATGAATAATATATGTATTGTATGGAGTATTTTTATATTGGAGCTGATGTGAATAAACGTAGCTTTGCCAATTATCGAGCAGGACCAATCTTTTGTATTTTGGTACAATTAACACAGGCTTTATTAAACAAGAATTAATATCAACAATTTGTGTTTTATCAGATATTTTTGAAAGATCTAGCCATAGTTCCGTTGTTTCAAAAATAAAGCTTGCCAATCCGATGTAGTCAATTGATTCCAACCCCAAGCTATTTAGCTTAGTACTCATATTGATCTGATCATGGTCTAAAAGACATTTTAAATAATGTACTATCTTGGCGGTTAAATCATCTTTCATGAGTTTTCACATAAACATTTATCACTATAATTTCTCCACATAGTGGCATAGCCTGGATTTACCCGCCCGCCCTATTAATCGCCATACTCTAAAAAAAACCCGCCTTAATTTTTGCCCTGGATACTTTAACTCCATTACTATTAATAATTTGGGCATCTATCCATAGTTGTTTAAACGCGGTATTAATATATTCAACTTCACCGCTGACGGTCAAAATATTTCCTACATAAACAGGTGCAACAAAGGCAATTTTATATTCCTGAGAATAACCATTTACTCCTGGTAAATGAATTCCTACCAACTGAGAGTAAAAAGAGGCAGTCAACATTCCATGAACAGGAATCCCTAAATATCCCTTTTCTCGTGCAAAGACTTCGTTGATGTGTAAGGGACTATTATCACCACTTAACACTATAAAGCTATCTAACATTTCTTGAGTAATGATTACCTCAAAAGATGAGGTTAAACCTAGATATATATCTTCAAAATTAAATGCGTTCATTTATTGGTTTTCTTTAATATATAATCTATCAACGTACCCACACTATTTAAGTGTTGTAATTCAATTAATGCAAATTCTATTTTAAACTCGCGCTGAATTGCGCCCAAAAGATTAATATGATTTAGTGAATCCCATTCATCAATATTATTAGCTGTCATGTTATCGTAAATTAATAAATCAGGTTCATTAAAAATATCTCTGAAGATATCCTGGAGTCTCTTAACGACACTTTCTCTAGTCATTTTTAACCTTGATGTAATGGTTTTTATTGGTATAGCGACTCACTGGTAATCGCCAAACGGAGCATGTATTTTTAAAAGAAATATAATCAAATCCAAAATCCTCATATAAATTAGCAACTATGGCATTTTTAGCTGTTTTATTATAATAACCAATTATCGTATCAATGCCTATGACTCTGCATCTTCTGATAAATGCATCAATCATGGCATGTTCCATTGTTCTTTTTAAAACTCTACAACTCATCAGCCATAATTCAATATGGCATTGATTACCTTCTATTTTTCCAATGATAATTGAAACTAATCCATTATTCCCATAACAATCTTCCAGTCGCCCATAGACTGTTAAGTAATCAGAACTATGAACAATTAACTTAATCTCCGGTAACGTATAGCGCTTGCTGGTTAGATTAAACTGATTAGTCTTATTAATTAATTGAGTAATACGCTCAAGATAAACTGACGAAAATGGTTGAATTTCTGCTACCATTGCTAACGATTTAAGATAGTCTCCATAATCAGTAAAATGAAGATTGTTTTGAGTTCTTTCAACATTATTTTTATAAAATTCAGTTCGTTCTAGGTCTTCATTTGAAAGCGACAGCGCTTCAAAATAATAATTTTTATCAATATGATCGATATAATGAAGAACATTCTCACCAACATCAGGAACAGAGATCATAGGTAGATTTTCTTTAATTATTTGCCGTTCCGCAGGATTATCATCAATAAATACACAGCTATCCAACCCAATATTTAATGTTTTAGATATTTTTAAAACATTTAAGTGTTTTGCATCCCAATTGGCCTCAAATGCAGCAAAATCATCATTTACTAAAACCGTATCAGGATGGGTAAAGCCCTCTTTTGCATTATTTGGTTCATTCTTAGAACATACAGCTAAAATAATTCCTCGCTCTTTAAGTGATTTAGTATAATGTTGAAACTTAGTAAAAGCTTCAGCTTCTGGGGTTTCTTTGCCAATCGCGATGCCATTTAATCCCTCATCACCAATACTTCCCCCCCAACAAGTATTATCTAAATCCAAAATCATACATTTCTTTGACTGACCAAATAATGCACCAATAATAGCGGATAGGCTTTTTGCTAAGTGTGGGATAGCCTCATAACTTAAGGCGTATTTACTGGTATACCACAACTGCTTATCAAACCAATTAGTTAAGCCTATAGATGCTGCAATATAATTAATATCATTTAAGTGTAAACTTGCTTGGGTTAGAGCTTCATTATTAAAAATAGTATTTAATCGCTGAATGTAGTTAAGAGCACCACGATAATCATACGCATCTAAATTTCCAAGTATTCGATACTCTGGAAACTCAAAATTATTTTGAATGATCTCGCAGTTATATTGAGTTAAAGCAGACCATATATTTTTATATTTATTTATTTCATGCTGCAAAAGATCTTCCACTTCGTCAGCTGAATTATTTATTAAAGGATAGGAGGTAATATTTTTATTGGTAGTGTGAATATAAATAACATCCGGCTTAAATGCTTTAAGCTCTTTATTTTCAAAAACAGCATCTTCATAGTATTTATTAAACAAAGACTCATAAAAATTGGGTTTAATTCCAACATGTAAAAGAAAGAGCTCTAAAATATTTTTAACTTCTGAGGTGGTTGAACCACCTAATATTGCAATATTCTTTGATGCTAGCTCCTCATTAAGGAGTAGTACTTTTTTTATAGCGTGTTTTTTCCTTAAGATAATATGCGCATTGATAGGATAGTTTAATAGAGTCTGCATATTGATTAGATAAGTGTCTAAATTATTTTTTTTCAAGAATATACCCAACATTTATTGTTAAAAGACCAACGATGCTTTCTTCTAATGTTTTACCCACATAAGGAAGTATAATTTGTTTTTTGATACGTAAACCACAATCAGAAAAAAGATTTTCGAGTTGTTTCGTGTCTTTAAAATGATAAATATGATCGATTGCTGGTGCATTTATGCAGGTTGAAATAAAAATATAGGCGTGTTTTTTTGCAATTAAGACTATTTTTTTTAAAAAATCTTGTGGATTTTCAACATGCTCAAGCATTTCGCCCATAACGATGGCATCAAAGCCGGATAGTTTTAATGGGAATTGTAAAAAATCAACGCAATGGAAGAAAAGATTATTACCTTTTTTATTCATCTCAACAAGCGCTTTTGTTTGCTTAATACTTGTTTCACTAAAATCAACGCCAGTAAAATTCGTGTATTTTGTTAGAGCCATTGCGGTCTTAAAGAAATAACCATGACCTGGTCCAATTTCAAGATAGTTTCCCTTTTTATTTTTTGGCAATGTTTTGCGAAAAAATCTGAACAGTTCAAGATGATTTGGCCAAAAAAATAGGGTGATAAGTAAACCATGCATATATAAAGGCATATATTTATCATTATAATAAACACTACCGGCAACATCATCTAATCTAGAATATCTATATTTTTTATGTTCTTGAAAATAAATAGATTCCCTTAAGCAATCTCCTGTGATAGTTAAATAACACTCAGCAAGATAATCAATAGATAATCCTTGCCCTAGACAAAAGATAAGGTACTCTTCAAGCTCCTGCATTTCTTCAGGTTGTAATTTTGCTAAGGTTTGATAAAGTCCATTCAGATAGAGCTGGTTTGTTTGTACAATAGTGGTAACAAGGGAATTAACAAGACTAGGAATCCTCATTTCTTGTGATATTTTTTCCATAATTTAGAATATTCCTAGGAGCATGTCACAAAATAATTTATATCTTAACTTTAGCATCCTATCATGAATTTCAGCAAGAGCATTTCCATTAGAGCTCTTGCAAGAATAACGACATTATAATAATAATAATTTTTCAATTTCTTTATATTTCTTTCCTATAATAATTCAACATAAATGGGAAAATCCCTAGCATTAGGCCGCCGAGACCAACAATACAAGTTATATCGTCAAAGGTTGGGAAGCTAATTCCTGCAATTAATAATAAAAATACTGAACTTAAAACCGGCCAAACAACATAAATTAATAATTCATATAGATTTTTCCACATTTTGCGATAATACCAAGCGCAAGCGAAGCCGGTAAGACTATAATAAAAGGCTACTTGGAAACCTATAGCATTAACCGAGTCTTTTATAATTAGATAAACCGAAGAAAAATAAGATGATAAAAATAAAAATATCATCCCAAAACCCCAAATAAAAAATATAGCAACCCAAGGGGTATTCCAAGAACTATGAAGTTTAGAATAACGTGCATTTAAAGAATTATCTCTGCCTTGCGCAAACATTGTTCTCGTAAATTGTAAAATCGTTGTTTCAAGCGTACCAATGGAACTTAAAATAATACTCAAAACCGCTAAGTAACTCCATGGACGAGGAAATATTTTATCGGCGATTATAAAAAGAATATTGGTATTAGAGTTTAAAATTTCTGCGTCAGATAATACTAAAAGCGCTACAATTACGAAGGATACAAAAACCAAAATAAGAATAACAACCGACCAAAAAGCCCCTAATCCAGGAATGCGCTGCGCATTTTTAGTTTCTTCATTTAAATTGAGAGTAACATCCCAGCCCCAATATAAAAATACTGCAGATAAAGCTCCTGTGGCAAATAAACTGGGAGTAAAGCTTGTTAACGAAAGCCAAGAAAGAGAAAATTGATGAACTGGTTGTCTTGAAAAGGCTATTGCCCCGCCAATAATAATCGCAATCAATATAATCACCTCGGCACCAGTCATTATAGATTGCAAATAGCTTGTTGGCTTAATTCCCTTTAAAGTAACTGCTGAAATAATAGTTACCCATAAAGCAGCAATAGCGGTTACATATACGGTGTTATGTGCAAGATCTGGGCCAAACAACAACAGAGTTGCAGTTGCCGCAGGAATTGAACCTGACACCATAAAAATTGCGGACGAAGTAAGTACTGCCCAACCTGCAAAAAATCCTAATTTTTTACCAAAGATCTTAGATACCCATGCATATGATGCTCCAGCATTGACATCAACTTTATTTAAATGAATAAAAGCTAAAGTAATGCCAAACATAAAAATTCCACAATAAAGAATAGATGCTGGCGCCAAAGTTCCTACTGCAGCTACTAGAGCGACTGTTGTTGCAGAAATACTAAATGCAGGAGCTGCTCCCGCAGTACCCATAACGATAGATTCCCAAACTCCTAATGAATCAGCCGCAAGCTTATTTTGTTTCTCAATCGCCATAATAAACAATACCTCAAACCAAATTTAAAATTCACGAAATACCAGTTGAAAGTTAAGATTAATTCTAACTCCCAAAGTACGTAATCCCGATTGCCAGGCACGTCATCCAGAGTGCCAGGCACGTCATCCCGAGCGCAACGAGGGATCTCCATTTGCAGAAAATGTGCAACATTCAGGAGATCCTTCGCGCAAAAAACACGCGCTCTGGATGACGTACCTGGGTCATCCAGAGCGCCAGGCACGTCATCCCGAGTGCAACGAGGGATCTCCATTTGCAGAAAATGTGCAACATTCAGGAGGATCCTTCGTGCAAAAACACGCACTCTGGATGACGTGCCTCTGGAGTTATGATTAATTCAAATAATTAACTCTTTATTAAGAAGATTAATATTACATCAATTCTCTTTACAAGAAAATTATTAATGGAATTCAACTGGCAAATTAAATACGTGCTTAAAAATTTTATGAAATAGAGGTATACTTAGCTTAACCAAATAATTTATGGAAAATTCTAAAATTAATAATGTTGACCAAATTATCAATCAAGCATCTTTAGAGTTATCTGAATCTCAAGCTATTTTAAAAAAATTACTTGAAGATAATGATGATTCATCGTCTTCAGGTGACTTTGGTACAGAACAGGTTCAAATACTCCAATTAATTTTACAATATAGATTAGATACGCAAGATGCCCTAGTTAAGCTTTTACAATTAGATCATGGTTTACTACAATTTTTGGGAATTAGTAAACATCATGGTGCTCAAATTAATATGGAAAGAATGAAATATGCTCTTGGCAATGATGACTTACGCCATATTTTGTATTCATTAAGCCAATTGGTAAACTCTTTATTACGTATTGCTTATCGCTACCAGCAAAGTCTTAATAAAAATACAAAACAAAAAACTCCAAAAAATACTTTTAAAAACTCTGAAATCTATACAAAAACTGTGCTGTTATTAAAAAAAGCCATAACCCACCAAATAAAATTTAGCTCCTTAATCGAAGATATCCAATATAACCTTGATGAATGGAATAAATTAGCAGCTATTGGTCCGATATATGACTATATAGCAGCCATACAAGGACCTATATCTCATTTTTTCCAAGCAATACAAAATGGGTTTGAGTTAACTCACAGCATTTATCAGAAAACTAATACTGAAATACAACTTGAATCCAACTTAAACAATTTGTTACATTCAATAGAAAACATGCTAGGAAATTTCCCACCCACATATCAACCACAACATTTCTTTCAGCCACTCCCTAATGCAGTTCCTACTGAACGTTTAGAACAAAGGGCCGCGGCAAAAAGACTAGGTAATTTTTTTAGGTATTAATCTTTGATTATGAATATAAAAGAAAAAATAGAAAATATTAAAAAATTGATTCGCCAAACCGAAGAAAACTATAAATGCGAGCCAGGTATTGTAAAATTAATAGCTGTATCTAAGGGACACACAAGTTCTGAAATTAAAGAAGCCTTTGCCGCAGGAATTAATGATTTTGGGGAAAGCTACTTACAAGAAGCTAAAATTAAAATAGAAGAGCTTAATGATCTACCGATATGTTGGCATTTTATCGGTAATATTCAATCTAATAAAATTAATGATATTGCTAATAAATTTAGCTGGGTACAATCTGTCTCAAGAGTTGATGTTGCCAAAAAATTAAATGATTTAAGACAAGTCTCAAAGGGCAATTTAAATGTATGCATACAAGTCAATATTGATAATGAAGAATCAAAATCAGGCGTACCACTTGCTGGAGTCAAAGACTTAGCAAATTATATATTATCATTGCCTAATCTTAATTTACGTGGCTTAATGACAATCCCAAAACAAAAAATAAACGAAGAAGAAGAATTTCATTCTTTTTTACAACTAACTAATTTAATGCAAACATTAAACCAGCAATTAAACATATCTATGGACAGTTTATCAATGGGAATGAGTAACGATTTTAAAACAGCGATTAGAGCTCATAGCACCATGGTTCGCATTGGAACTGCTATTTTTGGCGAACGACGATGAGAATTAGTTTTATTGGATTTGGTAATATGGCTAAGGCATTAGCTAAAGGCTTGTTAGCTAATAAAGCGAATGAACTACAAGCTGCAGCCCCTTCCCTCACCAAAGGAATTAATCAACAAGGCATTAAAACAAACAACGATAATTTAGCAGTTATTCCTAATGCTGATATAATTATTCTTGCGGTAAAACCCGCACTAATTTCTAAAATAATTACAGAAATAAAATCAAGCATTCCTAAATCATGCTTAATTATATCAATAGCATCTGGTATAAGTCTTGAGTGGTTTGCAAAGCATTGTGCAGGCATGGCTCTAATTCGTGCCATGCCAAACATTGCCGCATCAATTGGTGAATCAGCAACTCCTTTAGTAGCTAATGAATTTGTTAGTAGTGCACAAAAACTTAATGCTGAAGAAATTTTCAAAAGCGTTGGATTAACCACCTGGGTCTTAACTGATAATGATATAGATAGATTCACAGCCCTTTCTGGCAGTGGTCCTGCTTATGTATTTATGTTTATGGAAGCCATGATTAAAGCTGCTGTTTCACTTGGAATTAAAGAAGAAGATGCTAAATCCTTCACACTACAAACTGTAAAGGGCGCATTATGCTTGGCTTCTAATAGTGAGTATAATCTTAAATATTTAAGAGAATTAGTAACATCTCCGGCTGGCACCACTGCAGCGGCAATTGAAGTGTTTAATAATAAAGGTTTTGATGAAATTATTGATGTCGCTTTAAAAGCAGCTTTTAAAAGAGCAAAGGAATTGGGGAAATATTAGTACCGTTTTCATTTATTTTTTAATAAAAAATCTATTTTAGGAGACTTAATGTCCGCACTATTAACTGTTGGTTATTTTATATTTGCCTTATTTTTTAGTTTATTATCTTTTGTCCTATGGACAAGAATCGCCATACGCTATTTTAAAATAAGCTCATTACACCATGTAAGCCAAGGTGTTTATGCTCTTACCAACCCAATTGTAACGCCTTTAACCCATTTATTTAAGACTTATAAGATAAATTTAAACCGCTATGATTGGCCATGTTTTTGTGTGCTTGTTGTTGTAGAGTTATTTAAATTTATAGCCATAGGTGCGCTATTTTTAGGAGCAATGTTACCTTTGAGTTTATTACTTTTATATACCTTAGCTTCTCTAATTATCCAACCATGCAATATTTTATTTTATGCCATTATTATTAGGATAGTCATGAGCTGGGTTAATCCAAACTGGAATCACCCAATTGCATACATTGTCCATCTTGTTACTGAGCCTATCATCCGTAAAACTCAACAGCTAATACCTAATATTTATGGATTTGATTTTTCAGCATTCTTTATTTTAATTGGCCTTGAAGTGATTACAATATTTATCAAAGGATCCTTGCCACTTAATATTCTTTAGAATTTAAGAAAAAATTAAAAATAGTAGCTATACTGTAAATAGTAAGGGAATTTTTGTAGGGATAAACATGAATTCAAAACTTTTTATTATTTTTAGCTTAACCTTATTACCTTTAGCTTCTGCAATAGCTGCACCTACTTTTTGTCCACAAAAAAGTGGATATATCGACGTAGGGATGACTGAAGAACAAGTTATTAACGCATGCGGAGAACCTTTAGCTAAAGAACGTCCAAATAAACCTATCACCCAAAAAGTTCCTGCTTTACAACTAATTTACACAGCCCTAAATTCAGGAGCCTATTACACAGGACAGACCGCTGCATATTACACTCAATGGTCTTTACCAAGCGGCACCTCTGGAGTAAACGTTGTTATAGAGGTTATTAATAATAAGGTAAGCTCTGTGACTATGAATGGCTCCGGTATTAAATCTTTATCTATATGTAACGGAAATGGCAGCGGTAGAGGAGTTAATGTTGGTGATGATGTAAGCGTGGTATACATGGATTGCGGCAGTCCACAATTATCTAATACTACATATGTTGAACAAACTATTAAGACAGACAAAAAACCAGTGGTCTGGATTTATCAAATTGATGAGTTTCACGACCCAATGAGCTTGACTTTTGTCAACGACAAACTACAATCCATCGATTGATTTAAAATATTATTATTTGGATAACACAATGAGTGAAACAATTGATGATCTTACTATTACTTTCAGTGAAGATGGAATTGAAACAACGAAAGAGTTAGGTAAACAGATATTATCTAAAGGCGCATGGTCTACAATTATTTTTCGTTACCAAGAATGGGATAGAAAAAAAGAAAATTACGGTCCTGTAAAATATTCAATAAGACGCTACCAAAAACGCAACGGCCAATATTGGCAAAAATCTAAATTTAATATTTCCAGCAACGAACAAGCTAATAAAATTATTGAAATATTATCAGAATGGTTAAAGATAGAAGCGTAACTTATGTGAAAATATTTTTCCTGTGTAGCCTTGAGTCAAATAAACCTTGATTACGCTGCGCTGCATCAAGGCTACACTGGCTAACCAGGCTACCACCAAACGAAATATTAAGATGCAACAAAACTCTGAGATTCTTCTTTAGTATAACGCAAAAAGCGCCTTAATTTTCCTGAAGAAGGATATTCAAAGGCGTCAATTTCAATTATATTTACGGTAGGTGCTGATAATCCTATTTTACATAGCTCTGATATAATACGTTGTTTTAGTCTACTTTTATCTACCTCACCAATAGTAACAATTTTAACATCCACGCCATTTTGTGTTTGCAATACTTGATACTCTCTGAGATTTTTTTCAAGTAAAAGTGGGGTATCAAATACAGAATGATGAACTAAAATACCATTTCGGTAGGTGAAATCAAATTCTGGCCGATAAAGTGGTTCGGCAACGAGTTGATGATTGCTACCACACCCACAGATTTTATCCAAAAATAAGAGTTGCTCTGAAAGTTCATAACGTATGAGAGGCAAAGTGAAGTTGTATAGATTGGTTAAATAAGATTTACTAGACAACCTATTTTTCCCAATTGGTTTATTCTCTTTATCGAAAAGCTCAACGATACACCCATCATCGTTGAGATGTATTTCATGGCTATTTGCATGACAATTAATACCAATCAATCCTTCCGATGAACTTAGCGTATTAAATACAGAAACCTCAGGCCATGTTTCTTGAATTAAATGGCGAATAGGAAGATGCAGTGGTTCTCCAAATGTAATGATGATCTTTGGTTGAATGTGTAGATGATTTAGACGAGCCTCTTGGCAGAGCTGACGAATAGTCGGTGGAAGGCCAATAATCACATCTACTTCTGCCTCGTTAAGTCCCTTAACTATCTCGGCTATAGGGAGGTTAATTGGCAAATGGAATTTTTCAGCATCATCAAAAATAAATGTTTTATGTAGAGAATAAGTTGCAAAAATAGGGTTTGAAATATTTACGATAGCAATTTTTATCGTTTCTTTATTCTCCAAAATTAACGAGCGATCTTTATATCTTAATCCATAACGAATAAGATAAATATAAAATCTATTCCATTCATCCCAATCATAAATAAAAATCCCACGAAAACTGCTAGTACCACTAGTGGTTATAGTATGATATCTATCCAATAGATAAAGTTCATTTTCATCACGATTAATAGTTTCAAGATGTTTTTCGACAAGCTTTAGTGAAAGCCGTCGATCTGTCACTATCTCATCCCAATTATTCATGAGAGTTACTTTATCAAGAGTTGGAATTTTATAAAGATCTTCCTCTGTAAAATACTCAACATCTAAATTAGCTAACTGTTTTTTATACCAGGGAGAAAATGATTTTGCATAATATAACATAGCTCGAAGGCGATCCGTGCGCAGCTCTTTAAGTGTATCAACCGAGTCAGATAAATGGGTGTAATCTCGAGGAAGTTCCTCGAGCATATCCTCGGTTTGTTTCTGAGCTAATGGCTTATAGGTCATGCATGTTCCTTAAAAAAATGATTAGCATGTAAGCAATCTATTGACTTCAATTTTAAAATGAGTCAATCATTTAGAGTACCTGATTTTATCTCGATAGGAAATAAGATGAATAACGAAATAGAACAGCTAAGTCAAGAGATCGCCCCGATTGGTTATTTGTTACAATAAAACCCATATACCAGGAAAGTAATATGACAGATAAGTTTAAAGAGCCACTTGCAATTGTTGGTATGAATTGTCAGTTTCCTGGCCCTAACGAAGATCTAATGGATGTTGATGCCTTATATAACATGTTGCTTAATGGAGAATCCTCTATAAAGAATGTGCCAATCGATAGATGGGACATTGAAAAATACTACGACAAGAATCGACAAATAATTGATAAAATAAATAGCAAAAAAGGTGGTTTTTTAGCTAATTCAGATTTATTTGATTCCGCATTTTTTAAAATATCTGCGCTTGAAGCAAAACAAATGGATCCCCAACATCGTGTATTTTTGGAAGTTGCAATTAGAGCTTTAAATCATGCCAATATTAGACTTGATTCCTTAGCTAACTCCAACGCCGGAGTATATTGTGGGATTTCCACACAAGAATATAGTCAGCTCAATTATAAAGATAATATTACTTTCAACGCTTATACCCCAATCGGAGAAGCAAGATCTGCAGCAGTTGGTAGGTTATGTCACTTTCTTAAATTAAAGGGCCCTAGCATGGTTGTGGACACAGCGTGTTCCTCTTCATTGTCAGCTCTCTATCTCGCAGCTTCTGCATTAACACTGCGTGAATGTAATATGGCAATTGTTGGTGGGGTCCATTTAAATCTTTGTCCTGAGGCTTTTATTGGATTCACCAAGGCAAATATGCTATCAGCCAGTGGGCAATGTAACAGCTTTGATGTAGATGCTGATGGTTTCGTATTGAGTGAAGGTTGTGGTGTTGTAATTGTTAAAAGGTTAAGTGATGCCGTTAGAGAAAATGACAAAATTTATGCGGTAATTAAAAGTGTTGTGATGAATCAAGATGGCGGAGGTGCAAGCTTATCTGCCCCAAATATTGATGCGCTAATTGCGATGCATAAAGCGGCACTAGAACAAGCAGAAATGGCTGCCTGTGATATAGATTATATTGAATCTCATGGCGCAGGAACAATAGTCGGTGATGCAGTTGAATGGGGAGCGATTCAGTCCATACATCAGGGGCATCATCAAGAGAATAATCCACTCATTATTGGCGCTTTAAAATCTAACTTAGGTCATACACTTACATCATCTGGAATCGCAGCTCTCATTAAAGTTATCTGTGCGTTAGATAAAGAAATTATTCCTTCTAATTTACAGATGCCAATGTCAGAAAAAATAATCGATTCAGATCTTTTAACTGCAGTTTTACCAGCAACTTCTACTCCTTTTCCACGCAACCTATCTAAAAAAAGGGTGGCTCAAGTCTCGAATTTTAGTTTCAGCGGTATAAATGTTGCTGCTATTATTGAAGAATCACCAGCGGTTTCAATTAATTTACCCACAGCAGATAATGGCAAAGCACAATGCTTTGTTATTTCCGCACATACAAAAAACTCTTTAGAACAAATACTGGCAAGACACGCTCAATTTTTAAGCACGTCATTGGAAAGTTTAAATGATATTTGTAAAACTTTAATTCACTGCAGGGATCACTTTAAGTGGCGATGTGCTGTAATAGCAACAGATAAAGAAACTCTCATTAAAAAAATCGAAGCAAATGAATATGAATTAAAAAAAGTAGTGCTTAATGACACAAATAAACCCATAGGCAATGACGCTAATTCTATAGCCGAATATTACCTCGCTGGAGGTAATATTAGTAGTTTTGAAACTGCTCTTAAGTTTCGTAAAGTTAATCTTCCGTTATATATTTTTGATAGGAAATCTTATTGGCATGAGCCAAGAATTAGATTAAATGATGATTCCACCAAAATTAAGCATCATCAAGAAAATGAATCTATTGCAATAATTGGAATGAGCTGTCGTTTTCCAAAAGCGCCTGATATTGAGTCTTTCTTGTCTTTATTAGAGCGCGGGGAAAATGGCATGGCCGATATTCCTCTAGATAGATGGGATAATTCTAAATACTATGATGCCGATGTCGACGCCCCCGGCAAACTTTGTATTAAACAACTAGGCTTAATTGAAAACATCCAACATTTTGATGCCGATTTTTTTAATATATCCCCTCGCGAAGCTAAGCTAATGTCTCCCAATTTACGTATTGCTCTAGAAGCAAGTTATCATGCCTTAGAAGATGCCAATCTCACCTTCAATGATATTAAACATAGCAACACCGGCGTTTTTATGGGATGTGAAAATAATTAATATCCTAATGTATTAGCTGATCAAGGTCTTAATATTGACGAATTAGATATCTATGTAGCAACCGGAAATGCGATGAGTTCATTACCAGGACGTATTTCTTATACATTTGACCTTCATGGTCCAATACAAAATATCGATACAGCCTGTTCATCATCATTGACTGCCATTCATAACGCTTGTGCGAGCTTACAAATGGGTGATTGTGATATGGCGATTGCTGGTGGCATTAACCTTTTATTACGGCCAGAGGGCTGTATTACCTTATCCAAAGCTAAGATGTTATCACCAAAAAGTCGTTGTAAGACCTTTAGTGAAGATGCAGATGGTTATGCTCGTAGTGAAGGGTGTGGAATAATTATATTAAAACGATTGGAAGATGCTATCCATGATAATGATAATGTTTTAGCTATTATAAAAGGGTCATCTATAAATAGTGATGGTAAAAGTACAGGTTTAACGGTTCCTAATGGCGAAGCCCAAGAGGCTGTTATTCACAGTGCATTGAAAAAAGCTGGCTTAACGCCCGCTGATATTGATTATATTGAGACCCATGGCACAGGAACTCCAATTGCTGATCCAATAGAAGTAAATACTTTGTCGAATATATTTAGTAAATATCATAGTGATGAAAAACCACTATACATAAGTTCTGTCAAAACAAACATCGGTCATTGTGAGTCTGCATCAGGGATGGCTAGTATCATTAAAGCAGTTTTGAGTTTGCAAACTCAAAGAATATTTAAACATCTTAATTTTACAAAACTTAATACTGCCATTAAATTAAAAAATATGCGCATCCCATTAAATACTATTGATTGGTCTAAAGAAGAAGGCAGAAGATATGTTGGTGTGAATTCATTTGGATTCAGTGGTGCTAATGCGCATGCAATTTTACAACAAGCACCTGTAAAAATAAATGAAGAACGTGAACTCCTGGATGAATCATTACTCATCCTTTCTGCCAAGAAAAGAGAATCATTGGAATTATTACTGGCCAGTTATCAGCAATACTTGTCTATCACTGAAGAGCAATTTGCAGATATATGTTATACCGCAGCCACCTGCCGACATCATTTTTTATATCGGGTGGGAATTAAGGCTCGCACTGCTGCAGAGGCCGCATCAGCAATTGAAAGACATGACTATACCATTTATCAAATTAAAAAAGAAAAAGAAGAACTTCTTGTATTCTCAACAATTGAAGCGCTGCAAAGATCTTATCAAGAAGGAGCTATCATTTCTTGGTCAAAGTTTTATGACTCGCTAAATACAAAGTTTCATAAAGTTAAAATACCTCGCTATCAATTTACGGGCGAAGTCCATTGGTATGGAAACAAAGATAGACTACAAGATGCCCCAACTCCAACAGATTGGTATTTTGAGTCACAATGGCCACAGCAACTTATTGCTAAAAATAATCGCAAATTTATAGGCAAAAGATGGCTTTTGATTGGTGGTAAAACATTAAAATCAAATTTTGTCTCACATGGCCTCGAAATTAGATTAGAGGAAGATGATTATTCGTTGGATCAACTAGATGGTATAATTTTTGCTGAGAGTTTTGAAAGGGAAAAATTTAGTGATAAAGATGCTCATATCGAATTTCAAAAACATCTTATCAAAAAATTATTGAACCTTGTACAAACATTAAATCGACAGAAAATCACGCCACAACTAATTGTGCTGAGTTCGCAAAGTATTGCTGAAATTGCCAAAACCAATCTCAATGTTAGTAATAGTTGCTTATTAGGATTTTGTAAGTCTTTGGCTTTAGAGTGCCCCAAATTTCAAACTATTCTTATTGATATTGATGGCCTTGACCAAGAACAAGATGTGAGGCAAGTGCTTGATGAAATTAATCATAACCATGGCCAATATTATGAACCAGCTATCGCATATCGAAATGGAAAGCGGTTGGGAAATCGTTTAATAAAGGCCACTATTCCTAACAAAAAATTAACCATTCATACTCGTGCCCGATATCTTATCACTGGCGGATCAGGTGGATTAGGTTTGGTAACTGCACAAGCTTTATTGTCTGCAGGCGCTCGTGAATTGGTCTTAATTGCAAGAGACTTTGAAAAACCATCCTTTAAAGAAACCCTTAAAAAAATTGAATCTATTTATCCTGGTCGCACCATTCGTACTTTTAGTTTGGATATCACGGATAAAGAAAGTTTACGTCATTTGCTAATAGAACTAAACGAAGATAATTTACTCAAAGGAATTATTCATACCGCAGGAAGCACTAAAGTTGCACCTCTAGATGAACATCAAGAAACAGATGTAGATAATATTTTTGCTGCAAAAGTCCAAGGTGGTTGGTATTTACATGAGCTTAGTCAACACTGTCAATTAGATTTTTTTGTAGTATATTCATCATTAGCCACCACCACGGGTTCTAATAATTTAATCGCATACTCCGCCTCTAATAGTTTTTTAGATGCTTTAATTGCCACACGCAATCGCTTAGGTTTGGTAGGAACTTGCATTCAATGGAGCATGTGGGGCGAAACAGGGATGCCGGTAAATTACTTAGGACGACAAAATCACTCGTCTGCAGTTATTAGCAACAGCCAAGGACAGACCTTAATTAAAATAATTCTAAATGCCAATTTAAAACATATCATTGTAGTCCCACCTGAGCAATTAGAGTTAATGCTGGACTCTGTTCCTAAACCAATACCTCTATTTCATCAATGCCTGGCGGCAGATCTAAAAGTTGATGGGCCTGTATTAGAAAAGACACTATCTTATTGGTTAAGAGATTATATTAAACTAAGAGATGAAGAAAAATTAACCACCTGTAAAGAAATATTATTAGATCTTTGCCGAAAAATACAAGAACTCTCTAGCACTGATGAATTAGATGAAGATGAAGGTTTTTATGATCTTGGTTTTGATTCTTTAATGATAGTTGAATTAGCCTTTGCTTTGAAGGACATTTTAGAACCTACACTTAAAATAACTATTAATATTGCATTTGATTATCCCTCTATTAACAAGCTTTCTAATTTTATTTACGCTGAACTTAAGGCTAATTTAACAATTTCCTTGTCTGCCCCATCCCCAGATAAAAAAGAAGAACACTTATTAAAACCTGATGAAAATGATATTGCAATTATTGGTATGAGCTGTTCTTTTCCAAAGGCCTACGATATTGAATCTTTTGAGTTAATGCTTGAACAAGGACTTAGTGGAATGGAGGATATTCCGCTTGATAGATGGGAT